>NZ_PVWG01000029.1:0-53244 GCF_003003695.1 Phormidesmis priestleyi ULC007 | reverse complement strand
GCTCTAGAACAAACCTCATCTTATCGTTGATGCGGGAGAACAATCCAAAAGTCCATTTCTCAATCGTGGCGAGTATAGACTCCCTATTAACGCTTCGCTTTCAGTCCTTTCGTAACACGCAATCTGTGCCCTGATGCAGTATAGAAGCAGATTCTGATTATGAATCTATTCAAAAGAAGTGTAGTGCTCTACGAACAGAACTCACTAAAGATCTCCTTTCTCGACGTGGAGTTCCTGATGTCCTCTAATGGATTTCATAGATGAAAATATAAGTGATTTTGTAGAAATCATCTCTGTAGAACACTCACAAATGTAGTAATTAAACAATTTTTGATGCCAATAATTGTCTAAAATTGTCACCTAACAATTCGCTTGGAGCGGACTACGAAAGATCTTGGTGTTGAGTTCAAGGTTACTTACAGCCGCTCAAGCGAACCGTTAGACCGACAGCGCTATTTAGTTCACTTGTACTGTATGCTAAAATCTTCGTGACGCTACGATCTAACTAGCGTTGGAACCGACAACCGAATTTGCATTCTTCGTCAGTGAGCAGAACCGCTTGCGGTTGCGGCTCAACTAGGTATGCGGCTTCGACTACCCGGTGAAAGAATTGATGAATTCAGAGCATCTCTAGTGGACAAAGAATGTAAGACCTTCCGATGGGTGGGCTTACTGTGAATTTAAAAAGGGCGAATTGTTCAAATTGGCTTGGAAAGACGATGAAGCCAATGCCAATAGACTTAAAAGAGATGACTTAATTCTGCTTCGTCAGCATGGGTACGTCACTCATCTTGTTAAAGTGCTTAATCGTCAGGCTGAACGTGAAGATTCGTCAAGTGATTGGAATCTTTATCGAATTGTTGAAGTGGTTTGGGCGATCGGTGGCACAAAGCCACCCCCTTCAGTGAAGGCAGAGTTGATTTTTGGCTACCCAGAAGTTCTCGCCTACATGGGTGGTGATGTCATGAAGCTAGAAGAATTGCCCACATTCAAAAAGGCTTGGGATACTCAGGGCGGGCTTTTGGCTTTCCAGCAGCATGTCCAACACAAACTTGCAGATATTTAAATTCGATCGCTACAGCCCAATTTTATACAGTTCATGCACCGGAAATTATGACCCGAACTCCTCAATCAAATTCCAGCACCAATATCGATGCGGCAAATCCGGCACTTCTCATTACGGGCTGTGTCATCGTCGGTCTGATGATGCTCGCTTTTAGCCCTGCAACCCCAATTTTTCTAGCGCTCTTGGCTTTAGCGCCAGCGATGCTTGCGAGTGAAAAAGGCGGAAAGCCACTCAATTGGTACTGCTATGGGTTTATGCTTTGGATCGTCGCCATCATTCACGCTGCGATCATCCCAGGAAATCCAGAAAACGCCCCAGCAATGAAACGTCAGTTTTGGCAAGGTGTGAGGATTGGCGCAATCGTCGTTGCCGTCCTCAGTATCGTCATCTTTCCAACGATCGAAGAAGGCAGTCCCGCCAGAGCCTTTCTGGGGATTTCTGCGATCGTTGGGTCTGTAATGGGCGGGGTTGCTTGGACACAGAAGATTTAGGAGGTTGTCCATCTGGCTTTTTCGTTTGTTATGATGACAGAGAAGCAAACGAGTCCTCTTATGAAGTATCCACTCCATACCCAATCCCAACCTGTTTCGGGCGAAGCAGCCAAGAAACTGCTGGAAGCGATCGATTCCGGTAGTGCAGTGGTTAATGATCGGGTTCTTGCCCTTGCAAAGCGGATTGCTGCTCGTCGTCGCAAAGCCCAGAAACATGCCTAGCTCCGGTAAGTTTGATGGCTTAGACTTCTCCCAAATCGATATTGAGCTTCTAACCCCTGAACTTCGGAAACTTGGTCAGGGGTTTCGCTGTATCAGGGGTGAATTCGTGACCTATTGGAAACAGGGGCGCATTCATCGGGAAATTGATGCATCCCTTTGTCAGTGCTGGATTGTCCGGGTTGAGGATACTTTAGCTGGCTATATTACGCTGTTAGCGGATAAGTTGCAGGTTGAAGATCCCCTGTTGGCGAAAGAAGGCGTGAAGTATAGGACTTTTCCTGCGGTGAAGATCGGTCTACTGGCAGTTGATCGACGGACAAAAGGTCTTGGTATTCGGTTGATGGATTGGGCAATCGACTACGTGATTACCGAGGTTACGCCGATAATTGGCGTGAGATTCATTACCGTCGATGCGCTCTATGATGCTGATGTTGAACCCGCTTATGATGCATCCGGTTTCTATGCAAAGTTAGGGTTTGAGTTTGCCATTCCCACCGATCCTTTACCACCTGTGAATCCCTATCGAACGATGTACTTCGATCTGAAGCAATTGAGCGAAGCTCTCGTCACCGAAGATATGACAGAAGATAGCTGATGATCTTGTCGTTAAGTTGCCGCATAACAACCCCAATGCACCCGACCGCCGAGAGGTTAGCTGCTGATTGTTCAAGGCTACCTGCGGCGGGTGATTGGGAACGTTATTCTGTCTACACTTTAGATTGTAATAGTCATTTGAGATTCATCGTTAAGTTTTGGTTAGGACTCAATTTGTTTATCACTCTGCTCAAGTGATCGGTTCTAACCTAACTGATCGCACGTGCGCTTGAACTTTGAAGCCGCCAAAGGTCGATCCGTCATCTTTCTGCTCAAGCGATCGGTTCTAACCTAACTGATCGCACCCACTCATCTCTCAGACATTTCTCATCTCATCCTCAACTTTCTATTGGTTTTTAGGTAGATACTCCAATTAAGAGATTTAACACCAGATTTTCTCACATGGAGTCTTCCAACAATGGCAACCACAACCGCAGAAGCTCAACGACTACAAGAATCGCTGACTCATCAGGCACACTGGCGCAGATGGGGATCGTATTTGAGCGATCGCCAATGGGGAACCGTGCGCGAAGATTACAGTCCGCATGGAACCGCTTGGGATTACTTCACACATGACCAGGCACGATCGCGGGCTTACCGTTGGGGCGAAGATGGCATTGCTGGAATCTCAGACAACCATCAGCGATTATGTTTTGCGATCGCGCTGTGGAACGGTGAAGATCCCATTCTCAAAGAGCGGCTATTTGGGCTGACTGGCAATGAAGGCAATCATGGCGAAGATGTCAAAGAATATTACTTTTATCTAGACAATACGCCGACGCATTCATATATGAAAGCGCTCTACAAATATCCGCATCAGGCGTTTCCTTATGCTCAGTTAGTTGAGGAGAATCGCCGCCGCGATCGCCATCAGCCAGAGTTTGAGTTGTTGGATACTGGAGTATTTGAGGACGATCGCTATTTTGATGTGTTTATCGAATATGCCAAGCAATCGGCTGAAGATATTTTGATTCAAATTACTGTGGTTAATCGGGGTGCTGAGGCAAAACCGCTCCATATTTTGCCAATGCTCTGGTTTCGTAATACCTGGTCATGGGACACTGACGAAAGTAAGCCAACCTTGCAAGAGACAAAATCAAACGCGAACGCGAATGTGATTAGTGCAATTCATTCAACGCTGGGGAAACGATGGCTCTACGCATCTGGAAATGCAGAACTTTTGTTTACCGAGAATGAAACAAATTATGAACGGTTGTTTGGTACGTCTAATGCTTCACCTCATGTAAAAGATGGCATTAATGATTACGTGGTTCAAGGTAATACAACGGCAGTTAATCGTGATCAAGTTGGCACAAAAGCAGCCGTGCATTACGAAGGGTCGATCGCGCCTGGTGAAACTAAAACAATCCAGTTGCGCTTGAGTGATGCGCCCAGTTTAAGTGAACCCTTCGGCGGTGAGTTTAATGCAACCTTTGCAACCCGCAAACAAGAAGCTGATGAATTTTACCGAGGTATTGTTTCCGCATCTATTAGCGAAGATATGCGAAACGTGCAGCGACAGGCATTTGCGGGAATGCTGTGGAGCAAGCAGTTTTATCACTACGTTGTAGAAGATTGGCTGAAGGGCGATCGCTCTGCACCTCAGCCCCCACCCGAACGCAAACGGGGCAGAAATCAAGAGTGGTTCCATCTCTACACCGATGACATTCTCTCGATGCCCGACAAGTGGGAATATCCCTGGTTTGCTGCTTGGGATCTGGCATTTCACTGTCTTCCGATCGCTATGATTGATCCAGATTTTGCCAAATACCAGTTAGATGTGCTGACGCGAGAATGGTATATGCACCCCAATGGGCAAATTCCAGCCTATGAATGGGCTTTAGGAGATGTCAATCCTCCGGTTCATGCGTGGGCAACCTGGCGCGTCTATCAGATTGAGCAAAAGATGTATGGACGTGCAGATCGTCAGTTTTTAGAGCGTGTGTTTCAGAAGTTGATGCTCAATTTTACGTGGTGGGTAAATCGCAAAGATGTAGAAGGCAGAAACGTCTTTCAAGGTGGCTTTCTAGGATTAGATAACATTGGTGTGTTCGATCGCAGTACTCAACTTCCGACAGGTGGATACATTGATCAATCCGATGGCACCAGTTGGATGGGAATGTATTGCTTAAATATGTTGACGATCGCGCTCGAACTTGCCAAAACAAATCCCGTTTACGAAGACATTGCTACTAAGTTTTTTGAACACTTTCTCTACATTGCCGATGCCATGAATCACATTGGTGAGATGGAAGACACGCTTTGGAATGAAACAGAAGGATTCTACTACGATGTACTGCATCTGCCTGACGATCGCCAGATTGAGCTAAAGGTGCGATCGATGGTCGGGTTGATTCCTTTGTTTGCCGTAGAAACGCTAGAACCAGAAACGCTCAAACAACTGCCTGCGTTCAAAAAACGGCTGGACTGGTTCATCCAACACCGTCCAGACCTGCGCCAGAATGTAGCTTGTATGGAAACGGAAGGAATGCAGGCACGGCGATTGCTGGCGATCGTCTCCCGCGACAAACTAAGACGGATTTTGCAAAAGATGCTCGATCAACACGAGTTCTTAGGAGACTATGGCATTCGGGCAATTTCTCGCTGTCATGCCGATCGTCCCTATATTTTTGATGCCGATGGAATGCAGTTTCGCGTCGATTATGAACCCGCAGAGTCTACTAGCGGTTTGTTTGGCGGCAATTCTAATTGGCGAGGTCCTGTCTGGTTTCCAGTCAACTTTCTCCTAATTGAATCACTGCAAAAGTTTCACGATTATTTAGGAGACGATTTCAAAGTAGAGTATCCAACTGGGTCAGGTCAAATGCTAACGCTCTGGGACGTGGCAGCTAATCTCTCGCATCGACTGATCCAAACTTTCCTCAAAGATTCGTCAGGACAACGACCCGTTTACGGCAGCAATGGTAAATTTCAAACAGACCCACACTGGCAAGATTTGCTGCTGTTCTACGAATACTTCCACGGCGATAACGGCGCAGGCATTGGTGCCAGTCATCAAACAGGGTGGACGGGTTTGGTTGCTCAACTGATCCAGCAATTTGGCGAGATTGACGAAGCGCACAGTAAATCAGACGCGCCATAGAGCTTTTTAGAGCATCAGTTAGTAGACCTTTTGCGTGATAGCGAAGAAATTGCCCTGAAACTTATATGTCAAAAGACTTGTAGCCGTTTTCTGGCACTAATAGCTGAAATGCCTGACCCGTAAAGCTTTTAGCCATTTTTTAGCTTACGACGCAAAAGGTCTAGTGTTAGAGATATCTCAAGAAAATTAATCTCCTACTCAGTTTCTTTTCAGTGTTCTTTAAGAGCATGAGACTGTTATGAGAGAAGCATTCCCCAGTGAGGCAACTAATCGATGGAAACCGCAGATGTGATTGTGATTGGCAGTGGTCAGGGTGGTATTCCACTGGCGGCTGATTTTGCCAAAGAAGGACGCAAAGTGATGCTGTTTGAACGGGATGCTTTGGGTGGTAGTTGTATCAACTATGGCTGTACTCCCTCTAAGGCTTTTTTGGCAGCGGCTCATGCAGCAGGGCGATCGCGGCAGGCTGAGAAGTTAGGCATTCATACTCAAGTCGAAGTAAACTTTCCTGCGGTGATGGAGCGGGTGAGAGCAATTCGCGATCGCTTCAGCCAAGGAGCTCACAAGCGACTAGAAGGCGCAGGTGTCAACGTCGTCTGTGCAGAAGCTTCTTTTACAGGTGAACGCACTGTTATAGGCGGAGATGTGACGGTTCAAGCTCCCTTAGTGGTGATCAACACGGGCACCTCATCATTGATTCCTGACATTCCCGGTCTTGCAGGAACTCCTTACCTAACCAACCGCAACTTCTTTGATTTAAAGACACTACCCCCACGTTTGTTAGTAATTGGGGCTGGCTACATCGGCTTGGAGTTAGGTCAGGGATTGGCTCGTTTGGGCAGTCAAACTCACTTGATTGTGCGAGGCGATCGCGTTCTAGGTCAAGAAGAACCAGAGGTCAGCGAGGTCTTAGCTGAGGCGTTAAAACAAGATGGCATTCAGGTTCACTTTGAGGTCAATGTTGAGCAGGTGGCTCACGAGAATGATGTATTTACGCTGACCCTCAGCAATGGTGAACAACTTCAGGGAGAAGCCTTACTGGTTGTGATTGGACGGAAACCAAACACCGATGCTCTCAACGTGGCAGCAAGCGGAATCGAGCTAGATAACCAGGGGTTCGTCAAAATCAACGACCAGTTCCATACAACTGGTTCTGGGGTTTATGCGATCGGAGATGCAGCCAAACAGCCTGCTTTTACCCATGTGTCTTGGGAGGATTATCGTCGTCTCAAAGCAATTTTGTGTGGTGAAAATCGGACGCGCCACGATCGGGTTCTCGGTTATGCCATGTACACCGAACCTCAAGTCGGGCGTGTCGGCATGACGCTAGAACAAGCTCAGAAAAAAGGCATCAATGCTCGCTGTGTAACGCTACCCATGAGCCATATTGCACGAGCGATCGAGTGGGGTCACGACCTGGGATTCTACCGCATGGTGATCGATCGCGACACCGACAAAATTTTAGGAGCAACCTTAGTCGGTTACGAAACGGCTGAGTTAGTCCACGTATTTCTATCTCTAATGGAAGCGGGAGCAACTTGGCAACTACTAGAACGATCGGTACACATTCATCCGACTTACGGTGAAGCATTACCCAGCTTAGCGCGGTTGTTGGTTGGAGACGATATGCCAGGTTGCCCCAATATGTAAGGAAGATTCAACCATGACAACGAATTTGCAAGTAGGAAATCACTTTTCTGACGTTGAGTTAGCGAACCACGAGAACGAACAGATTAAACTCTCTAGCCTCACCCAAGCGAGCTTGATGGATCAGTATTTAGGGTTTCTAGATGGCTATCCCCTGATTGTCGTTTTTTACCGAGGCTTTTTTTGCCCGCGAGATCGACAGCAGTTCACCCAACTGGTTCACTTTCAGAACGAATTAATGGTTAATTATGGCAAATTAGTGACGATCTGTGTTGATCCGCCTTTGGTTCAAGCTGCATTTCGGGCAGGTTTGGGGGCGCAGTGGCAATTTCTGTGCGATGAGTCGCGAGACCTGATCAAGCAAATTAACATCCTGGACGAGACTGAACTATTAACCCGACAATGACAGAGAATGCAGGCATTGGAGGAGGATTATTAGCATAGGAACATGAAGAAACCTCTACTCCTACAAGTCAACTAGAATGAGAACATCACTCTGAAAATGACCTGCACCTAAGTTCCCGACAGTAGTAATAGCAAAGGATGATGACATTCCTCAGGACAAATTAGCATTACAAGGCTAATTTAGGCGAGGTTTGGCAATGCGATCGTACAGAAGTCATAGATCGAACCCGCACTAGACAACTACTAGGAAGACATCCCGCACCGCCGTCCATCGTGGTCTACTGGTGGGACTGAAAAAAGTGATTAAATCTCTTTTTAAGAGATACTCAAACTAGCTACCCAAGGGGATTTCAGGAATTGTTTAACTTCTTTATTGAAAAAATTCATATTTTCTTATGTCGAAACCCAAGAAAAAGCGAGAAATTGTTTAACTTTATTTTTTAGTGCTTCTAAATCTGAACGAAGAATCAGCACTTTCAGACTACAAAATTGTCTAACTTTTTTATCTCTCCACACGAACCCAAGCGCGGAATTTCCGTTTTGCTTGGGTTTCGCCTTGGCACAGTCTTTTAGAAATTGATAAAGTCATTCTTTGCTCACCCGAGGAAAGAGTAGATTGGCTGAAACCTATTGATAGGTGCTGTTTTGAAGTTGATAAATGGTCAGGCTTTTGCCGTTATAGCGCCAAAATTCGCTCACTCCGATTTCGGTTTAGAGTGCATTGGTTCGTTAAAAATGTAGTAGTATTTGTCTAGTTCTGTGCCTCAAGTCTTCACGGTCAAGCGTCGTGAATTGCATTGATTTAAGGTTGAGTTCCAACTCTTCTATCAGAATTTCAACAAATACTCAAATCAAGCAAGTGGCGTTCTTGTGTTCTTGACGGGAAGACATAATTTCTAGAATGATGCTGTCGTAGGCAATACGAGGTGATGAGCAGTCTCCTAGTGCATCTGAAATTCCTGTAAAATCTGCCAATCGCTGCTACGAATCAACACGCGCTGATTAGCCAAGCGCATTTGAAGTGTTTCGGAAGTGCTGACCATTAAGAAAGTGTTTGTAAAGGTTGGTTAAGCAGTTTTAGGCTCGCAAGCTCGTCGATTTTTGGCTAATCGTCGCAGCATTAGTCGAATCATGACGATATAAATCATCCCTTCGTGATTTTCCGGCAACCGCTCATAGTCGCGAGTCAGGATTCGGGCATTCTCCAACCAAGTCCAAGTCCGCTCAACAATCCATCGTTTGGGTTCGACCTGGCAACCTTTGGTCTCAGTTGGACGCTGACTCATCTCAACGCTCACTTGTCGCTCTGGCTCGGCAAAGTAGCGGGTGATTAATGCGCTTAAGACTTCCCGATCTCCTTGGTCTGCCAGCACTTTAGCAATCCGTTCAAACTGCTCCCACACCCAGACCAAAACCGCAGGAGCCGCCTTGACATCGGCGGTATTCGCAGCAGTGACATAACCGCCCAACACGAGTCCCAATCCCTCTACAACAAGATGGTGCTTGCACCCTTTCACCTTTTTGGGTCCATCAACCCCGTGTTCTTCCCCCTTTTGGTCCGAGTTTGACGGACTGACTATCGATGATCCCTAAGCGCGGTTGGGACTCTCGCCCTTCCCGAACCCGCACTTGCGGCACTAAAGCTGCATTCCTCATAAGGTTCACTCAATAAGGTTCACTGAGGGTCTCAACTGAGAAATAGTCGCTTCCTTTAGGTATCGCTGATCTATTCGCTCACTGGACTACTCCTTCATTTATATTTACAAACACTTTCTGAACAAGACTGGCAACCGAAGTTGCGCTCCACCCCAGACCCTGTTCCTGCATTGGCATAATTTCCTGAACATTCAAAATAATCGCTTCTCCTAGGGGAGAAGCGAGAAGGGAGAAAATTAGGCTCTTGCCCCCTCGCCCACAAGGGCGAGAGGGGCTGGGGGTGAGGGGTAAAGTCTCTCGCGACAATGAAACCACCCTGCCGGAATTGGGGAGCTAGGGGGCGTTCCCGGATTGGCAATCGCCGCGAGAAATTTCATCGAATTCACGTTAAAGAAAAAGCCCGTCTTCAAAAACGCGCGGTTTTGTAATTTTGAAGACATCATCGCCGTTTGTCTTCCATAAGCTAGATGATAAATCTTGCTAATAAAGTTTAGTCATTCAGAAATATTCAGGTGTGAAGAGGGAGCCGGGTTGCGTTATGATAATGCTTCTAAACTCTTAGTCTGTCTAAAAGCAAATCTCTTACAATGGTGGAGAGGTGAAGGTGTAGGCTGCACACAATTATTCTGTGCATCGCATCGACAGGAGGCGAACCCTTACGGAGATACCACTGGGAAACTATCAGCATGGTCAATCAGAACACTTTAACTATTGATGTCGGCTTTACTCACGAAGATTTCGCAGCTTTGCTCGACAAATACGACTATCACTTCAGCCCTGGTGATGTCGTCGCCGGGACCGTATTTAGTCTAGAGCCAAGAGGCGCTCTGATTGACATCGGTGCTAAAACTGCTGCATACATTCCCATTCAGGAGATGTCAATCAACCGCATTGACAACCCTGAAGAAGTGTTGCAGTCTAATGAAACTCGCGAATTCTTCATTTTGGCAGATGAAAATGAAGACGGGCAGTTGACCCTTTCCATTCGTCGCATTGAATATATGCGCGCTTGGGAGCGAGTTCGACAACTTCAGGCTGAAGATGCTACGGTGCGATCGCTCGTGTTTGCAACCAACCGAGGCGGTGCCCTAGTTCGCATTGAGGGTCTGCGCGGGTTTATTCCGGGTTCTCACATCAGCACTCGCAAACCCAAAGAAGAATTGGTGGGTGAAGAGTTGCCCTTGAAATTTTTAGAAGTAGACGAAGAGCGAAACCGTCTGGTTCTCAGCCATCGTCGTGCCCTCGTTGAGCGTAAGATGAACCGCCTTGAAGTGGGCGAAGTCGTCATCGGCACGGTGCGTGGCATCAAGCCTTATGGCGCGTTTATTGACATCGGCGGTGTGAGCGGTCTGCTGCACATCTCAGAAATCTCTCACGATCACATTGACACGCCTCACAGCGTCTTTAACGTCAATGATGAGGTGAAGGTGATGATCATCGACCTTGATGCCGAGCGTGGTCGGATCTCGCTGTCTACTAAGCAGCTAGAGCCTGAACCTGGCGACATGGTGAAAAACCCTGAGGTGGTTTACGAGAAAGCTGAAGAAATGGCAGCAAAGTATCGTGAACAGATGCAGATCAATCAGCAGGGCAGCGCTCCGGCAGCAGTTGCCGAAGAAGTGGCTGCGGTTGAAGAAGAAATTCCTTCTGCGGAAGAAGAGGCAGAAATTCCTCCGATCGAAGCTGTGATTGAAGAAATTCCTTCTGCGGAAGAAGAGGCAGAAATTCCTCCGATCGAAGCAGTCGAAGAATTGGTTCCCGCGATCGACGAATAGTTGCCGCTAATTGATTCACAGAAAGAGGGAGTAATATCCCTCTTTTTTATTGACCCTGATCACAAACGCTATGGCGACGATTCAATGTGGTGCCAAAACTTTCTATAACGTTGAGGCAGTTCTCTTCGACAAAGATGGAACGTTAGCCGACTCCCGTGATTTTCTGGTTGCTTTGGCGCTGCAACGATCGCGCTTTGTCGAGGCGCAAGTGCCCGGAGTCAAAGAGTCTTTATTAAAGACATTCGGACTAGTCGATGGACGAGTCAACCCCGTCGGATTGATTGCCGTCTCGACTCGTCAAGAAGATGAGATCGCAACGGCTGCCTGCATTGCTGCAACCGGGCGAGACTGGATCGAGGCAAAAACGATCGCTCACACTGCTTTGCTGGATGCCGATCGTGCCCTCCCTTGCAAAGCTGAACTGACTCCGCTTTTTGAAGGGGCACGTCTGTTACTCAAATCCTTGGTAGGTTCCGATCTCAAAATCGGCGTTCTCTCTGCTGACACCGAAGAAAACGTGCAAGATTTTGTCAAACTCTATGATCTCGCGGCTTATTTCCAGGTGCAAATGGGCAGCCGTAACGGACTGAGCAAACCTGACCCACGCCTGCTGCATCTAGCGTGTCAAGCGTTAAAAGTGTCTCCTGCTGCTACTTTATTGATCGGAGATTCTAGTGCAGATATTGAATTGGCGAGACGAGGCGGCGCGATCGCAAGTGTGGGAGTAACTTGGGGAGGCACCCATCCCCATCAATTGGCAAATGCCGATGTGATCGTCGATCGCTTCGAGCAAATTCATCAAATTCATTAAAACAATCCTGTGGAGCTTTTTGATCATGCGATATTTCATTTTATTAACGCTGTTGGTGTTTCCGTTTGTCGTCAGCCCGATCGTGCGTGCCCAATTCACCGATCCGATCGTTCAAGCCAAAGTTAAAGAAATCGAAGCACTCAGCCGCGCCAAAAATCTTGCACGTCAAGCGGGTGAAGCGGCGAATGGTGGGCTTGGCGTTTATCGGGCAGAGCGATCAATGCACGGCTCGGCCGCCCAATCTCCTTACGTTGATAAAGGTGACTTTTGGCTATTTACCTTCAAAGGAAGCGCTCCGGGTTCTGACACTCCATTTATAGAGACCGAAGTGCGCGTAGACAAAGCCGACTTCAAAACAACGGTGCTTTACAATGGTGCGATTCGTTAAGTCGTCTCAGCTTGAATCTCTTGTAAAATCGTTGAAATTTCTTCTTCCGATTGAATGTGTCTTGCTAATACTTGAGCCATTGTTTCTAGCACCCGTTCAGAAAAAACCTCAGTTAAATCTTGCCGCAGCCCTTGCCCGATATAGAGCCTCAGCAGCACTTCTAAAGGCATATCTCGACTATCTGCAACCCTTTTAAGCGATTCCAACACATCAACTGGAACTTGAAGCGCAACGGTTTTTGTCACACGAGGGCGAAGATGCAATTTGAGATTTTCTTCAGGGTTGTTCATAGGTTTAAGAAGTTTTCCTTTCGGTCAACAAAGTCAAGCTCACCCATTCTCCTTTATCGCTGTAGCGGCGGATCAGTCGTTGACGCAAATCGGGCTGAAGCAACCAACCCACTTCTAAAAACAATGGCTGACCCAATTTAATTTGCACCGGGCACGTCGAAGAAGCTCCACCTGGCAACAACAGCACTTGTATCTGCTCAAACGAAAGCACCGAACCGTGAATTGTTGCCGTTGACGCGATCGTCCTCTCTCCCCCAAACGATAATTCTTGCACCAGCCGATCGCTTCCTTCACGGTGCAGCTTTAAGGATGTTTGATAAGAGTCAGGCGATCGCCCGTCAGGATAAATCGTCACCGCTTCACCGTTCCACTCGCCCACGAGATCATCCACTGTCAAAAGCGGAAACTCTGGCGCATTCGTTCCGACTCGCTGCTCTCGAATCAGCGTTAATTGCTCAAGCTGACTCTCTTTGTTAAACAACTGCACTAGGCGAAGGCGACGATCGTCGTGCAGCAAAGCTAACTCTGCCCCAAACTGCGTGTAGGGCGCAAACTGCATTGATCCTGTAGAAAACGCCCCATTTTCACAAAATCGCAGCCCACCGCCGATCGTCGAATATTCCGCCACGAGATCTTCTTTACCTGCACGGCGCAGCGTCAGGCGCACCTTCTGATTATTGTCTAGCCCTTCTAGAGATAGCAAAGACGGCGTATCGCTGAGAATTTCTCCTCGCGGCGAGAATTGCGTAAACGAACCCTGCCACTCGCCTAGATTTTGTAGAAAACAGTCCCATTGAGATTTCATAAGGTTGAATTAGCGAGTTGCAAAACGACGAACGGCAAAGAGACTTCCTAACAAACCGACAGAGCCACCAAATCCCAGCAAGATCAGCGGCAGAGCCAGCGTGTCGATCGGGCGAACTGACAGATCCGTTGCCAAGAATTGTACAAAATCTGGCTGCTGCGCCAGCAAGCTTCTCAAAAACTGTTCGACCGCTCGAATCAAGCCCCAGGCGATCGTCGCGCCTACCACTCCAAACACCACGCCTTGCAAGATAAACGGTAGATAAATCCAGCTTGAGGTTGCCCCAACTAGTTGCATGACCTCGATCTCGTGGCGACGTGCCATAACGATCAGGCGGATAGTGGTGCTGATCACAGCGATCGCCGTCAGCGTCAATAGCCCGGTAATCATCAAACTTAGCCAATTTAAGCCGCGATTGAGTTGAGCGATGCGCTTGACGGCTTCGTCTACATATTGTACGTCTTCCACGCCCGGCAACCTTTTCAGCTTTTTAGCCAAGATGGGAACCGACTCTGAAGATTTAGCCCTGACTTTGAGTTCGTCTACTAAGGGGTTGCCTTCAAGCTGGCGATCGGCATCTTTGAGATCAGAAATGCCTAGATCTTTGACCAGGTTTGCCCAAGCTTCTTCTTTAGGAATATTCTTCACCGCCTCAGCTTCTGGAAACTTTATCACCACGGGTTTCAGGGTTGCGCCATCGACCCCAGTTTCTAAATAAACCGAAACCTCTAGCTGACTGCCCACCTGATTGAGCAAGCCTTCTAGCTGCCAAGAAGCCTGCAAACCCATGCCAAACAGAAACAGCAGCACTGTCACTGTGCTGACGGCTGCCCAATTCATCCAGCCACCGCGACGCAAACCGAGCAGCGTTTCTCGCCCCAAATAATCTAGCTTTGTCAAAAAACGAAACACACGCTATCCCCAAATTTTGGTCGTCTCCGTTATCTTTTATCACCAAGTTGGCAAAGCTTCTAAAAAATTTGGGCGACATCAAACATAAAATCTCTAACATTTGGGGGAGTCGCCAGAATTCGTTAAGATAGATTTAAAGCGGAATCAGTTCGACCTTTGTCATATTGTTGAGAAATTAAGTCCATGACTTCTGAAGTTTTGGTTGAGAAGAAAAAGTTAGCGAAGCCACCCTTAGAGATTTACCAACTGGGCGATCGGGTGTTGCGTCAGCCCGCCAAGCGTGTCTCAAAAATTGATGCTGAGATTCGGCAGATGGTGCGTGAGATGCTGCAAACCATGTATAGCGAAGATGGCATCGGGTTAGCAGCTCCGCAGGTGGCGATCAATAAGCAGCTAATTGTTGTAGACTGTGACCCTGAAAATGCAGCAACTCCGCCTCTGATTTTGATCAACCCGGTGATCAAAAAATCGAGCCGTGACTTTGAGGTTGGGCAAGAAGGCTGTCTGAGCATTCCAGGAGTCTATTTAGATGTGACGCGCCCAGAAGCGATCGACGTTTCTTTTAAAGATGAGCATGGTCGTCCACAGATCATCAGTGCCACCGGGTTACTTGCCCGGGCCATTCAGCACGAAATTGATCACTTAAATGGGGTGCTGTTTGTCGATCGCGTTGAAAATAAGCTGGCTCTCACTCAAGAACTCACCAAGCGCGGCTTTTCGGCTCATGCGGTCAAACCGATCGCTTAGGGCTATGGATTAAGTAACTTCTGATTCTATGGGTTAGGCATCTTGCCTGACCTCAAACAGCCGAGACGGCTGTTCCACCTTAACTTAATCCGCGATCGCTTAAAGTTTGAGTGAACCGATTAAATAAACTTTAGAATTATTAAAATTAGGGGCAAAATCTGTGACTCCAAAAAGTGGTGTGTTTTTAGGCGGATCGTGTGTGGCAGCGATCGCCGCAGTCGGTTCGGTTTTCGAGTTATCGTCTGGCAACCCTCAGCTAGGTGGACTGACCACCGGAATTATTCTCGCAATCAGTGTGCCGCTCACAGCAATTTTCTTTTACACTGCCGTCTTAGACACCAAAGCGAACCAAAAATGAACCTCAAGTCATTGAGTTTGACTGGCAGATTCTTCATTCAAACTTGATGATTTAGCCAAAAGGGTTCAAGATTATGTATGAAATGTTTCCTATAGCCTGACATCTTCTACCGGGTGCTTCTGGCTCATGCCATCCGCTGAAATCCGCGAACAATGACGGGCAACCCCCTTGCGATCGCTTCACTGCGACAACTGCCCAGTGGAAGCTTTTCTGCACAGAAACAGCCAACCTATTCTCTTTCTACTGAACAAATAATGGCGATCGGGCGTGACCCTCGTTGCCAAGTTGTTCTCGACTCGACTGTCTATGGCTCGGTTTCGCGTCGTCACGTTGAGATTCGCCCAACTGCCACCACTGCAAACGGGCGACCTACCTGGTGGGTGTGTGATCTCAATAGCTCAAATGGCACTTATCTGAATGGCAAACGGTTGCGAGGATGCAGAGTTTTGAATGGGGGCGATCGAGTTTCGTTGGGGCAAAATGGCCCAGAGTTTGTGTTTGACTATTGCGCTCCTCCAAACCCTTCACCGCCTGTCCAGACTCTAAAGGAGATGAAGCCGCTCCTACTCGTGCCACGGGTTCCTAGAAATTCTGTCACGTTTACTCAGCTTTTTCCGATCGCTTCGGCAGGGCTGAATCTGCACCAAAAAGCCTATCTTGCCCCCGCCATGATCACGGTTGGCTTTGTGGTCAGCCTGTTTGTAGCCGTCGGGAACGCGGTTCTATTTAACCTTTTATTAGCCACTTATATCGCCCTGGCTGCTTACTATTTTGTCTATCGACTTTGCGGCAAGCACAAACCCTGGTGGGTGCTGTTGAGCGCAGGGTTGACGACGGTGCTGTTGTTGCGAAGTCCGGTTTTGCCGCTGTTCATTGTGCTGTTTCGACAACTCTTGCCGGGGCAAGTTCCCGAAGCGGGAGAGCCGATGAACTTTATGGTGCTACTGATTCGGATGTTTTTTGGTGCGGGGTTAATGGAGGAGCTACTTAAAGCCCTGCCGCTTTTAGGTTTTTATCTTTTAGGACGATTGCTTCCAACTCCTTGGAAAGAGCGCGTTGGCATCTCAGAACCGCTCGATGGCATTTTGTTAGGGGCGGCTTCTGCTGTAGGCTTTACTCTGCTGGAAACTCTGGGGCAGTATGTGCCGGATATGATTCAAAACACAACATTGCAGCTTGGCGATGGGCCCCGGCAGCTCATGGGGCTGCAACTGCTGATTCCTCGTCTGTTAGGTTCAATATCAGGGCACATGGCTTATAGCGGCTATTTTGGCTATTTTATTGGGTTGAGCGTTTTGAAGCCTAGACAAAGCGCAGTTATTTTGGGGATCGGCTACCTTTCGGCGGCTAGTTTGCATGCTTTGTGGAATGCGATCGGTTCGGTGAGTCCTTTTGTTTTGGCACTCGTCGGAATTTTGTCTTATGCCTTTTTAGGGGCTGCCATTCTTAAAGCTCGCACGTTATCACCGACACGATCGCAAAATTTTGCCACTTATCTAAGGAGATAAAAAAAGATTTTTTCACCCTCTGAGATTGCAGATATTCCTTCTTTAGAGAGAGGGTTCAAATGACGTTCGTTCTTACGCTCTAAAAGTCAAGCTGAAAAGTCAACAGCGCTTTTTGGTGGCGATCATAAACCTACGTCTAGAATTTATTAGATAAGCTATGAAATTTAATCTGTTTCGGTTCAAACGTGTTTTCTTACCCCTAAGTTTTGTTTGCCTAGCTGTTTTTGCAGGCAACTTAAAAGCACAGGCAGAAGGCCCCAGCAGCGATCATGCGCCACTTGCAGAAAGCTCTGTTAGTGCGTCGATCGCTGCCCCATCACAACCGATCATGCCTCGCGTGGTTAAGCCAGTTCCGGGTAAAGTGGCTCAGTCTGCGATCGGGCTGTCGAGTCTCCGATCGCCTCAGGAAGCGAAGACTCCTGCTCAAGCCAATTTTACAGAATCTCCTATTTCACCTGGAACCGCTGTGGCTCAGAACACAAGCCCATCTGGGACTTCTCAACCTGACACATCGGGGACTCCGACCCAAACTCAGAGCGCTCCGCAGCCTGTTCAGACCCCAGTTCAAACTGAGACGACTCCCACTCAAACGACTCCTCAGATTCAGCCTACTGTTCCGACTGAGACGACTCCCACTCAAACGACTCCTCAAACCACACCAATTCTGAATCAAGTTTCTCCGGGGCAATCGACTCGATCGGGTTCTAGCTATGTGGGGATCGGCGGCAATATTGGCATCGGCAGTGGCGACACTTCACTGGGCGAAGGCAGCTTTGCAGTGATCAGCAAGATTGGCTTACTGCGTTCGTTTTCGGTGCGTCCTTCTTTGCTATTTAGCGGTGACGTGACAATTTTGCTTCCGGTTACTTATGATTTCTCGTTTGGCGAAGGCCCGACCGAAACGCTAGGCTTTACGGCTGCCCCTTATGTCGGGATCGGAGCCGCGATTTCGACCGGAGATGGTGGTGACGTTGCGCTGCTGCTAACGGGTGGAGTTGATGTTCCTATTAGCTCACAGTTTACGGCGACGGCTGCGGTAAACGCCACTGTGACTGGAGAAACGGCTATTGGCATTTTGGTAGGCGTTGGGTACAACTTTAGCGGGTTCTAACTGAACGTCAGTTCGACGAGGTTTTTCGCTTCGTTGTCAGCGGCTTCTGCCCCCTAAATCCCCCATTTTGGGGCACTTTGAACCGGAGATTTTGGCTTGAAGTGAGCCAGCTTTGGGGATTTAGGTAGCTCTCCCGAATTCACAACCGGAGCAACCCACTTCTATCGAACCGACGTTAATTGAAACGTCAGTTCGATGAGTTCTTTTGCTTCGTTCTCCAGCGCTTCAGCCCCCTAAATCCCCCAAAATTGGGGGACTTTGAACACTGTTGCCAAAACCGGAAGCCGCCCACAGTGCGAAGCTTGGCAGTGTCATACATCACACATCCGCCGACCCAGGCAACGCGATATTTGCGCGATCGCTCAGGAGTGAGTCCCATTTTTGCTGAAGATGATAGAGATTCGCTGCGTTGTGCAGCCGCCAGCGATCCCACTCAAGCATTCCAGGTTCTAGAGTTTCTGACTCAACTTTTCCCTCCTAAAACTCGATCGCTTGCTCATGAGTTCTGACATCTTCAATAAAGCTCAACCCGCTTGCGCTGCCCACAAAACCGCAGCCTTCTTCTTGAATCGCGGTTAGCATTTGTTGAACGACATAAGATTCTAAAATCAGATCGTCATCTAAGAATAGAGCATAGGGAGCCGTCACTTGGTCGAGCAGAAACTGCCGATGTTCTGCCATGCCCAAGCGTGGTAAATGCTTGTGAATTTCGATCGGTTGACCGTGCGATCGTAAGGCTCTTAAAACGGCTGTCACCTCCGCGATCAAGCCACTGTCAAAGTCTTCAGTCTGGTCAGAAATAACGACGCAAAAGTCGCGATAAGTTTGAGAGATTAGACTGGCGATCGTAATCGCTAATGCTGCTGGGCGATTATAATTAGGAATCAGAATATCAACGGTTGCCATTTCACACACGCCTCACCAACAGCTACAAAAAGAGAATAGGTAATGAACTAATTATTCATTACCTATAGATTCTGAATTGACCATGAAAACATCACAAAGATGTCATCACTTGAATCAGTTCGGTAGATATATCTGCATCACAAAGAGAATGTTTCTTAAACAAAACACCTGCCAAGAAGTAAATGTTGCCAGAATAAAAGGCTTTACGATTTTGGCGCAACTCAGAGATGTGATTTTTGACCTTGGGTTCTGAACTGTAATAACCGAATTTTAGCGGTGTAATCATAAAATCAGCAACACTATAACCATTTGCCCGTGCATGCTCGATCGTGCCAACTGGATTAGAGTAGCTAGAAATTAGCAGCATCACACTCGGATAGTTGAGCGATAGCAATCGATTGGTAATGGTTGCACCGTCAACCCCACCGTGTAATAAAGGCATGGAAATATTGTTATCGGGTGCGGGAATGTAAGGCGGATTAGCAATCAGATATTGAGCATCAGGTTGAGATGTTTCAAAAAAGGACTGATTGTAAACTGTGTATTGATGGTTGAGATTGTGTTGGTTAATTCTAGATTGAGCAACTGCATGCGCTGAAGAATTCAGTTCATAGCCGTGCACTTTGCTGTTAAAATTAATTCTGGTTAAAGAATTGATAACCGGAGTGCCATCACCACAGCCAAACTCTACGACTAAATCAGAATTGCTGCACTGATTAAACACCAAACGCTCTAAACAATGGGAATAGAAGTGGGATTCTTCAGGGCAGAAAAAGACTTCCTTTTCAGAAAAAGACTTTTTAGACTCAGGGGATTCGCTTTGTGAAGCTCCAGAAGAGCGCAGCAATATTCCAGTCAAGGTAATAACCTCACTTTGTGATAGGGAGTTAATAACAAAATTTAGTGAAGGGCAAGCGATCGCCCGTCCTAATCAAATCGAGCGCTAGGGTGCTGGAATGACGGGCAAAAGGTCAGTCTGTTCACCCTGACGAATCACTTGCACAGCCGCAGCGCTGGCTCGATCACCCATTAATTTTTCCTGTTCATAGCCCAGCACGATCTGCCAAGCCTGATCGGGATACATCTGCACCAAAGGCAGCGTGACGTTTTCGATCATCCAGCGTCCGTGCCGCTCGTCTTCTTTGATGTGCAAATCCCAATAGCCCATCGCCCCATCAGAAAGCTGCAACCGTTGGGCTGCTGCTAAATAAGTGCGATAAGCTGACGGGCCTGCCACCTCAAAATAGGCAAGTCCTCCGTTGTAGCGCAGAAAGTGGCGCTTACATTCTGTGAGCAGGAAGTTGTGATTAATGCTGGCCAAAACTTCCCAGGGCACCAACTCAAAATAGGCTTCTGGCTGGGTGCTAAGTCCGAGTTCGGTCAGCATTTGAGCAAAGAATGTGGAATGTTTTCGCGAGAGACGACCATTGCCATATTCTTCAAGCAGCACTTTGGTTAAAGTGGCTTGTACCTCATTAGCTGCGCCTCCTAAAATCCGAGACAGCCGACTGGCTTCGATTAGCCCATCAAACGACGTAATGGCAAGTAAGTAACGATAGCCCTCAAAGGTCATTTGCTCGCGCATATAATGAGCATCCGACGAGAGAGGCGGATCGAGGTCGGCGGCAAAGCGATCGAGCAGTGCCTGTTTTGCATCTAGCGATCGATAGTCATCGACTGCCAGCTTTGACAATTCCCACTGTTGCCACGGGGTTTCGATGCGATCGCGGATTTGGTGCAGATAGAGCGATCGCTCGTTGGAATAGTGACGCAAATCATCGTACCAAAACAGATTGAGCCGATTGATGCGATAGAGGACTCGTTGAATAAAGCGATGAGCCGCCTCCAACCCTTGCGGAGTTTGATATGCGTCTTCGAGAGCAGAATTAAGCGCGTTTTCAAACAGGCTAACCGCCGCAGCGTGAGTCTGCAAGTTACGATCTAAATCTTCGACCTCGACTAGAGTGATAAACGCTTCTTCGGCCGCGTAGTAGGCATTGTGTTTTAGCTGAGTTTTTAGGGTTGCAGGAATTACCCGCGCGGTTTCCGGGAATGCAACTAAGCTACCTTGCATAGGTCGTGACTTCTATTTGTACTCTCTCGTACATATTGGATTAAATATTTGATGAATTCTATCTACTCAAGATATAGATCAGTCAATCTAAAGGTAGAGTTTAGGCGTTCTAGTTTTCATCCCTAGATAGACGGATCTACGAGTTTAGAAGCAATTTCTGCTAGTGCAATAAACTAATCTTATCACTCTCTTTTCCAGGGGTTAACTGAGGCGGCTCTGAGATTACAGGAGTCAACTCATTCACGTTAGAAAACAACCATTCATCTTGCAATTTTTTGATTGCCAATTCTTTCTGCTTGGCTTCTACCTCGATCCAAGGTGCTTGACGATAGGCGCTCGGCATTACCGTGATGTAGTCGCTGTGACGCTGATCCATAAAGGCTTCGGCTCCATTTGAAATATGCACTACTTGCCACTCTGGAACCGCCCAAGTCGATCGGGCTGCCTCCAACATTGCGGCAACGCTCGGATCTTCATAGGTGTCTAAATGCTCGTGAATCACATGATGATGCGCGTCGAATAGCATTGGCACATTTGCCGCTTGACAGACTGCAAAAATATCCTGACTGCTATAGGTATATTCATCATTTTCTAAGGTCAGGCGCGATCGCACATTGTCAGGTAGCGCTTGAATGACCTGAATTAATCGCTCTGCCCGATCGCCCTTGCCGCCGTGAATATTCATCAACGCCCACGGTGATTGAGGCAATCTCAAAAAATCAAAGATTCGAGCGTGAGTTTTGAGAATTTTGATGCTGTTTTCGATCACTTCAGGACGATCGGAACTGAGTACTACAAACTGATCTGGATGCAACACTAAACGGATGTTTAAATGAGAGGCACGAGCGCCAACTAGTCCAATCTCTGCTTCAAACTCTTCTAAGACTTTCTCACCGATCACATCATCTGCAAACGGAAACAGCGCAGAACTGATCCGATATAAACGAATTTGATTGTTGCTGCAAAACTCGATCGCCTCGCTCAAGCGCCGCAAATTATCGGCATAGAGATCGCGCAACATTCGCGCTTGCTCTGACGAATCGAACTGAAACAGCCTCTTACGGGTCACAGTTCGATAGCGCACTGCTTTTGATGCGGTGATACAGACCAATCCCAGTTCTGGCATCATACTATTTTTCAGTTTTCTTGAGTGATCCGGGCTTGTGAATGGCTTCCTTCCCCGTCTTGTCACTCTCTACCAAATACTCAGGGTTCTCTTTTGAAGCCTCAAAGTGGTGTCCCTTAAGCTCGGTTGGCTCAGTAATTTTTTTCTTAACTGTGCCTTCGACCTCGTTACCAGAACTGTTCCACTCAACTTGATCGCCTTTCTTAAAGGTTTCAGTCATTGTTGCTAATCTATTGTTTTCACATTTTTAAAGATATTCTAAAGCTGCGATCGTCAACCTCTCTCTTTTGATAACAGATCCTCAATTTCACCTCACAATTTTTCTCTTTCTATAGGTAGGTGTCACGATTGATGCTAACTCCTTAGAGTCACGACAGATGGGCACTCTCAAACTGACTTAGCTATGACTGAAGATTATGATTTGTTTGTGATTGGGGCAGGCCCTGGGGGCTTGGCAGCCGCAAAGCAAGCAGCCCACTATGGCGCACGGGTCGCGATCGCAGAAGCCAACTACCTCGGTGGCACCTGTGCAAATTTGGGGTGTATTCCTAAAAAACTCATGGTTTATGCGGCTGATTTTGCTCACTATGCAGACGCATCTGAAGGCTATGGTTGGAGCGGCGATCGTCCTCAGTTTGACTGGGCAAAATTTGTCAAAGCGCGAGATCAGGCAATGGCTCAATTTCGGCAGAACCATGAGCGATCGTTGATCCAAAAGGGGATTCGATTAATTCACGATCGGGCAGTGTTAATCGATGCTCACACGGTAGAAATCGCCGATCAGAAAATCACCGCCGATAAAATACTCCTCGCAGTCGGCAGTCATCCCAACAAACTCAACATTCCTGGCATTGAACACACCGTCACGTCTGACAAGATGTTTCACCTGCCGCAATTGCCGCAAAAAATTGCCATCATTGGCGGCGGATATATCGGCGTTGAATTTGCCAGCGCGCTACGCGGATTTGGGACAAAAGTGTTTGTGATCAACAACGAACACTGCATTCTGAATGGATTCGACCCCGCGATTAGCAACGCCATTCACAATGGCTTAACTCAGCGAGGCATTGAGATTGCTTGCAGCACGACCGTTAAAGAAATTATTGCTGGCGATCGCGCCTTGCAGCTAACGTTGTCAGACCACCCGACCCCGATCACCGCCGATCTGGTTTTGTGCGCGATTGGACGCACTGCCAATTTAGACAACTTAGGCTTAGAGCGCGTCGGCGTTGAGATTGATCGGGACGCGATCGCTGTCGATGCCCACAGCCGCACCAGCCAGCCCAATATCTTCGCGGTTGGAGACTGCACCAATCGCAAGCAGCTAACCCCCGTCGCGCTATCAGAAGGTCGCGCCTTTGCCGACACAATCTTTGGCGACTATGCTTGGACAGTGGATTATGACAGCGTACCATCGGCGGTTTGCTGTCGCCCCGAAGCGGCATCGGTAGGAATGACTGAGCCACAGGCACAGGCACACTTTGGCGAGGCGGCAGTTCGCTGTTATCAAAGCGAGTTTCAGCCGTTATTTCACAGCTTAAGTGGTCAAAACGAAAAGGCTTTGATCAAGCTTGTTGTGAACTGTAGCAATGATCAAGTGATCGGCATTCACATCGTGGGTGATCAAGCAGCCGAAATGCTACAGGGATTTGCATTGGCAATGAAAAAAGGAGTTACTAAACAAGAGATTGACTACACGATCGGGATTCATCCTTCTTCTGCTGAAGAGATTTTCTCGATGCGTTGAGGCAATGTGACGTACAACAGCAAGATTCTCAGGTTCGTGGTCTTTGCGAATTTGACAAGCGTCCTCTAGAAAAGCCAACTCTAAACCGCATTATCTCACTCTCTCCTATTCAGGCACTAATACCGTCGTCAATTTAACAAGATAGTTCATAGATGCTTCTAAAGGTGAACAGCAAAAGCTAAGCTGCAAATAAAATGAAAGGTAAAAGCGCGTCAAGTAATCGTAGATCAGTAAATGAGCAAACCCAAAGAACATACTGCCGCAAACGATAAAATCAATACTCAAGCGAACGCAACGGCATCTAAAGTCGAAATCCTTGCCAAAACTCTATCTAGAAAGTAACCCTGCTGAAATTTCTGATGCCACGATCGCAGAACTCTATGATTAGCTCTGGAGTGAGTTTAAGGATACCCCGCTAAATATAGAATTTTCATGGTATGCGCGTTACAACGAATTTAAGACAGGAGTTTTGTGATATCCAAAAAACGATCTCATCCAATGCAATCGCGTCATAAAGTTTCAGAGGTGTATGGGGGCATTGAGGCTGGCTTATTCTCTGGAACATCCCTGATGGGATACAGCCGATCGAGACGAATCAACGTCTGCAACAGCATCTCTACGCCCTGAGCACATTCTTCAGGTGAGGTGTATTCGTCTTCGGCGTGGCTGATCCCAGCTTGGCTAGGAACAAAAATCATACCCATATCAGCGATCAGCCCCATTTCTTGAGCATCGTGACTCGCGCGGCTGGGCAAGTGGCAATAACTCAAACCCATTTCTTCGCAAGTTTGCACGATCGCCGTCTGAATTTGAGGAGTCGCTAAAACTGCTTCGGTTTGCAGAATGGGCGTGATTGTGATTTCAGTTTGGCTCGATTTAGCGATCGCTTGTAGCTGTTGCTGAAGCTGCTCAGATAATAAGATCAAATGTTCTTGATCAACGTCACGCATGTCGATCGTCAGTTCGACCTGTCCTGGCACAATGTTGGCAGCGTTAGGAACGACGTTTAATGCGCCAACCGTTGCAACAGGCGAACCCGAAGCGTTTTTAGCGAGATTATTGACTGCCAACACAATTTGAGAAGCGGTCACTAACGCATCTTTTCTTAAGTGCATCGGCGTAGTGCCTGCGTGGTTCGATCGACCGATCACCGTCACGATATAGCGGTGTTGCCCAACGATTCCCTCGACGACTCCAATTTGTTTGCTGTAGTGTTCTAAAACTCCGCCTTGCTCAACGTGTAGCTCAATAAATGCAGCAATGTCAGAGGGATTGCGTTTGGCAGTGGCGAGTTTTGACCAATCGCCGCCCACTCGCTGGAGACAAGTCTCGATCGAGGTGCCATCATCGCGCCGATAATATTCAGGCTCACTGAAAGCCGTTCCTGAGATGGCTTTTGCGCCAATCATCCCGCCTTCTTCGTCGGTGAAAACCACTACCTCTAGGGGATGGTCGAGTTGAATCGAGCGATCTCGCAGCACTCTCACGACTTCAATTCCGGCTAATACTCCGAGCGCTCCATCATAACGTCCGCCAGTCGGAACGGTATCAATGTGAGATCCTGTAACTAGGGCAGGTGCCCCCGATCGCTTTCCAGCATAGGTGCCGATAATGTTGGCAGCCGCATCGATGTGCACAGTCATTCCGGCTTCTCGCATCCATCGCTGCACCAGTTGCCGCGACTGAATCACTTCGGGACTGTAGGCAATGCGGCACACGCCTCCATTGGGCAGCTTGCCGATCGTAGCGAGTTCAGCGATGTTTTGGTTGAAGCGATCTTGGTTAACAAAAGATGCGGTAATCACAGTCATGATGATTTACTGTTTTGAAGACGACAGAGATATACAATTTCAAGCAAATCGCTAATGTGTTGTCATATACTTTTCTGCAATATAGTGTTCCTACGCTAGGGAGATAACGTTATGACTGAAACAAGTTCTGAGGCAAAACGCGTGTTTATCTGTGGATCGGCACTCAAGGGGCAACCCGACCACGGAAATCTCCAGTCTGCTAAGTTTATTCGATCGGCTAAAACTCGTGCTTTATATCGTCTTCATTCAGCCGCCGATGGTTGGCACCCAGCGATTTATCAAGTTGAGAAAAACGGAGTCAGCATTCCCGGTGAGGTCTACGAACTGACGTTAGAACAGTATGACTATTTGGTGTCAACCGAGCCGCCTAATATGTATCCGAGCGATGTGATTTTAGACGATGGGGAAGTGTTAACCGCGATGCTTTATCCGCGTGAGTTGGTCGAAAAATTTGGCTGGCTAGATATTTCTGACCTTGGAGGCTGGGCGGACTATAAGGCGCAGAGTTGAAGCGTAAAAATTCTCTTCCATGTGTTGATGTTTATCATCGCGCGTAAAACCCTGTGCCTCAATCTTTACGAGTCTGAGGGCTTGATCTCATGTGCCAAATTCCCTTTTATGTAAGTTGCTTTTACAGCCCGATCGTCGCCCAACATCATCAGGGCAAATGCACTACTCGCCAAATCCTCTAAAGATGCCGTTAAAGTGGGGTTCCGCAGTGCCATTAGCGGCGTTGCCTGCAAGTCTAAAACGATAAAATCTGCTTCTTTGCCCCCATCAAAACTTCCCAATTTATCATCAAGCGAGAGTGCTCTGGCAGACCCCAACGTTGCCAAATAAAACGCCTGAAATGCCGATAGCTGCCCTCCTTGAAGTTGAATCACTTTGTAGGCATCCGCCATAGTTTGCAGCAGTGAAAAGCTGGTTCCGGCTCCAACATCGGTGCCAAACCCGACGTTGACAGGCTGCTCGATCGATTTAGCTTTGCCCAAGCTAAATAAGCCACTGCCTAAAAATAAATTAGAAGTGGGACAGAATGCGATCGCGGCTCCAGCGTTGGAGAGGCGCTCAAATTCTGAATCGCTGAGGTGAATGCCGTGGGCAAAAATAGAGCGATCGCTGACTAATCCAAATCGCTCATACACCTCAAGATAGTCTTTGTTCTCAGGAAAAAGCGCTGATGTGAACTCAATTTCTTTAAGGTTTTCTGAAAGATGACTGTGTACATAAACATCTGGAAACTCTGCTTTTAATACCCCCGCCAGCGTTAATTCTTCATTCGTGGAAGTAATCGCAAATCGAGGCGTAATCGCATAGAGAAGCCGATCTTTGTGATGCCATTTGCGAATCAGTTCCCGATTTTGTTCGTAGGCAATTTTGGCATCGTTGAGCAAAAAATCGGGCGCATTGCGAGTCATTAACACCTGTCCGGCAATCAGGCGCATATCGCGCCGTTGAGCTTCCTCAAATAAGACATCAACCGAGTGAGGAAAAATTGTGGTTAACACTAGAGCAGTGGTCGTGCCATTCCGCAAAAGTTCGTCTAAGAAAAAGGACGCGATCGTTCTTGCATACTCTACGTCTCTAAATTTTGCCTCAGTCGGAAACGTGTATTTGTTCAACCATTCCAGCAGTTGTTCGCCATGAGCGGCAATCATTTCGGTTTGCGGATAGTGAACGTGCAAGTCGATGAATCCTGGTAAAATTAAGTTACCTGAATAAGTGGTGATATCTAAATCTGCGTACTGATCTCTGAGAGTTTCGTAGTGATCAAATGCTTTGATTTTGCCGTTTTCAATCACCAATAAACCATCTGCAAGATAGCGAACGCTTTCTGACTCAGCGATCAAAAACGGATCATCTACAAAATCTAGAAACGAGCCGCGAATCGCGTGAAGCTGTGAATGCGTTGCGTCAGACATCATGATATTTTAGTGAATCTTTTGGGCGCGGTCTTTTAGTATAAATCCACCTCGATCGTTTTGAGAATCTTGCAATCTTGTTAAGGATCGTGGATTAAGTAAGACCCGGATTTGCCCTCACCCCAAGGAGAGGGAGCCAGAGTTGGGGAGAAGGGTTGATGAGGGCGAAAGGCTACAACGTAGCCCAAACACTATGCAGTTTTATTTAACTTACGATCCTAAGTATCTGACTACTTAGTAGCGCAAAAGTCGACCGAGCCGCTCACGCAGCCAAAGCTCGTAGCGAAACACTAGAAACACCATCAGGGGAATCACCCCACAGCCGATTAAAAAAACGTTCGCAACAACCGATAGATCAACGCTGAAATAATCTTGCGCTAAAATTACAAAATCGTTATCGATAACGCCACCAATACCGCCTTCATACATCTCTCGATAGTCGGGATCATGGGTTAGCTTCCAGGAAAACTCAAAATCGGCAAATAAAGTAAAAAATCCCAACATGCCATAGATTGAGCGATCGCCCGCAAAACGGCAAAAATATCCGCTTAGTGATAAATACAAACAGACTGCGATCGCGACTAGCTCCATGCCGTGACCCATAAATGTCGAAAGCATTAAATTAGTAGAGGTCAATAGACAAAAACTATAAATGCTAGTGAAAATTCCTAGCAATACTAAAATAAATCGATAGTGCCGACAATAATAAATTAGAAAAGCGATCGCAAGATAAACTGAACAAATAACCGCTATAGACTGATCAAAAACTAACGTGATGCCTCCACCATAAACAAGATTAACTGACGGAATTGCAGGACGACCAAACAACCAATGAGTCACCGCGTGTCCGATTTCATGCACCAAGATCAGGAATCCGTGAAATACAATTCTGAGCGGACTGATGATCAGTGAGATTGCAAGAATTAATCCAGTTAGCAATGCACCTAAGCCTTTCGAGTCAATGGATCTGGTGAGCGATCGCGAATGCTTTTCTACAGCCCGATTCTGATGATGAATTGATGGGGTTGATGAAGGCAAAATCACTGTCTCAGTCCAGAGAGTCTGATTGACTTCAGTCACCCGTCCCAAAACCTGAATTGATTGGATGCGATCGTACCTCAAATCCTGCATTTTTTCTTGAATGAGCGCAACTGCGGATTCAGAGTCTGGCACTCGATCGGACTCTAATAAAATTCGTAAACAGTTCGATTGCAGACTGACCTTCACCGTGATTTCTCGATCGGCAAATGCCTGATTGAGTAAGGCTGAGATTGCCCACACCTCGCCCTGGTTAGCGAGTTCCATTAACTCCGATTCATTCATTAGGTGATCACCAACGGTTTCTAGGATTAGATTTCCCGGCGTTGCTGAATGAATGTATGAATTGCCCTCCTCACGAAGTGGGGCGAAGCCCTCGCCAACCCTTCTCCCTGGGGAGAAGGGAGCCAGAAGTCTTGTTCCCTCTCCTTCTGGGAGAGGGCTAGGGTGAGGGCGAATTTAGCATTTCATACCGCAATTCAGCAATGCCGATTTCCCTACCTCCCAGTTTATTGACTCAGGAGCTTTTGCGAGTGAACTTAAAATAGAGTGAATTTAGCGGAGTGAACCACCATGCTGCTAGGAATTGATGTATCAGACTTTCAAGGACAAATCGATTGGCGAACCGTGGCAAAGTCTGGCGTTTCTTTTGGGTTTGCTAAGGCAACCGAAGGAGTCACGCTCGTTTCATCCACCTTTGCCGCAAACTGGTCAGGCATGAAAGCAGCAGGTGTGATGCGAGGCGCTTATCACTTTTTTCGCCCCGCTAGAGACCCGATCGCCCAAGCAAACTCATTTTTGAGAACGGCGAAAATCTCGATCGGCGATCTGCCTCCAGTGCTCGATGTTGAAGTCAACGACGGACTCAGCCCCAGCGAATTAAATCGTCGCGTCAGTCAATGGCTCAACGTGGTCGAACCTGCCACAAAACGCCAAGCCATTATCTACACGTCGCTTAATTTTTGGCGAGAGTCGCTCAACAATTCTGATGCGTTTCGAGGTCACCCGCTTTGGATTGCTCAATATGGAGTCGATCGCCCTGAGCTTCCTGGAAATTGGTCGCAGTGGTTGTTTTGGCAATTTTCAGACTCAGGTCGCATCGCTGGCGTAGCGGGAGACGTTGACCTCAACCGCTTTAATGGCAATCTGGCAGCCCTACACGATTTAGCACAGGGCTATGTCTGGCTGATGCAGGGCAATCGTGGACCCGCGGTTGTGGCACTTCAGCAAAAGCTGCGGCAAAAGGGATTTAACCCTGGGGCCGTCGATGGCGTGTTTGGAGCCGCGACTAGAGCCGCTGTGATTGCTTTTCAAAGATCTAGAAAGCTGAGTCTTACGGGTGTGGCCGATGCGGCAACTCAAAAAGCGCTTGCGTAGGGTTGCTTACATTCTTACGCGATGTGCAATGAAGAACCCTCACCCCAAACCCCTCTCCCGCAGGAGAGGCAGCAGGGTGGTTTCATGGCCATTAAAGAGAAACCGCTAAGTGGCTTGAGCCTGCTCACGCAGTGGGGCGAAGCCCTCGCCAACCCTTGTATCTTAAGAACAGAGAGATAGAACCGTAAACCCTGGGATGCAAGACATCGGGGAGAAGCTAGAGTCATCTCTCGATTCAAACAGTCAAACTCGAATCATCGGTTGGGACTCAAGATCCCGCATGACGCAAGGTTGAGTCAAAGACTGCCCCATCCATATCAATAGGCAGGGTGGAATGGCAAGCATTGAGCAGTGGATTGGGATCGATGTCTGTAAACGCTGGTTAGCTGTCCATATTCGTCCCCAAGGCATCAGCTTTCGGGTCAGCAACAACGAGAGTGGCATCCGCGAGTTTCTGACACATTTACAAGTGCCCGGGGAGGTGGGACGGATTGTTTTGGAATCAACGGGGGGCTATGAGCGGCAGGCGGCGTTAAAGTTGTGGGCACTGGCCTACCCAGTCGTGGTGATTAACGCCCGGCAAGCCCGCAACTTTGCCAAAGCGGCCAACCAACTGGCGAAGACTGACCCAATCGATGCTGCAATTTTAGCTTGGTTTGGCGAAGCGCTGAAGCCGCCGATTCGCCCCTTTGCCAGTGAAGCGCAGGCGCAACTCCAGGATCTCGTGACGCGCCGCTGCCCGTTGGTGGAGAGGCTCACCGCCGAACAGAACCGACTGTCAGGACTGCGGGGAATGACGCCAGTGGATGTGGAAGCGCATCTCGAATGGCTGCGCGAACGCATCCAACGATTGGATCAGCAAATCGAAGCGCAAATCAGCCAATGCCAGGAGTGGCAAGTCAAGCAGACCCGACTCAAAAGTGTTCCAGGGGTCGGTAAAGTGGTTGCCGCCAACTCTACTGGCACTCTTGCCAGAACTCGGAGCGCTGTCCACTCAAAAAATCAGTACCCTCGTTGGAGTCGCTCCGCTCAATCGCGATAGGGGACAGATGCAGGGCAAGCGCACCATCTTTGGCGATCAAGCGGCCGTCCGCCCAATGTTATCCCTGGCAACCTGAGTCGCGGTGCGCCATAATCCAGTCATTCAAGCCTTTTACGAGCAATTATTGAAACGGGGTAACCCGACAAAAGTTGCTTTAGTTGCCTGCCTGCCCAAGTTGTTAACTATTCTCAATGCCATGATCAAAAATGGCACCGACTGGCAACCGTCCCAACAAGCGATGTCTCAGCCTGCTGCTCTATCGACCTGATTTCCTTGACATTCAAGATAATCGCTTCTCCCAAAATAGGAGAAGGGAGCATGATTCAAAGTCCCTCTCCCGCTCTGGGAGAGGGATTAGGGTGAGGGCGTTTCGCGGCATCTTACATTTAATTAGGTCTGTCCACTTAATTCTGTTGCTTAAAGCTTGACTCGACAGAATTTGGTATCAGATCCTCCCACTTTTCGGGCAAAGCCGTGCAGGCATTAGTTCCCCGCAAAGCCGCTCTCCCCAGACGGCTGCTTCCTCCACCCACCTGGTACTCCTTCCCCCGCGATGTTGCCCGGGCTGATCTCACCGCCGACGTGGTGTCCACGTCCGGAGCCGAAGAGCGCTTCCCCTGGAATCTGGCACCGTTGCGCGCCCTTGCCATCCTGCCCACCGTCGGGCTTGGTGCGGCGATGGGAACAGAATCCCCGGCGGCCCATCTCGGCGTTGCGGCAGGAACCTGGCTGGGCAGCACGAATCCAGCGCTGCACCAGTTGGTGCGGCCCGCTGCGATCGGCGGGGGTGCCGCTGGTGTGTCCGCCCTGATGGGAATCCCATTGGTGGGAAGCTTCTTCATGCTTGAGTTGAGCCAGCGACGAAAGGTTCCGCTCAGCCTGGAACGGGTAACAGCGGCGTTGGCGGGGGGACTGGTGGGATGGGGGATCAACCTTGCCTTTAGGCTCGATCTGATCCGGCTTGTCGTGCCGAAAGTTCCCCCCAGTGACCTCTGGGATGCGGTGGCTGCCGCTCTGTTCATCGGAGCGATCGCGGGCACTGTCACGTCGCTCTCCGGCGAGGCAATCTACTGGGCCCGAGGCTGGAAGTCCAGTCCAGTCATTCGTCTCCTGGTCGGTGCCCTGGCTATGCTATCCCTGGCGGCGGTGACAGCGCTGGTCGCTACACCAGCAGCGGCCTTCGGTCCAGGGGGGGCGGCCATCATCTGGGCCGAAACCGTCCAAACTACCCCCTACCACCTGCTGTCCGTGGCCCTGCTCCGCGCTGCATCCACCACGGCTGCCGTCGTGGCAGGGGGCTGTGGCGGAGTGTTTGTGCCCTTTCTGGCGATCGGCGACCTGAGTGGTCGGGTGTTTGCGGCAGCCTTCGGGGTGCCGCCGGATCTGGCGGGTGCTGCTGGGGCGGCAGCCGGTATTGCTGGCGGCTACGGGCTACCGTTCACAGCGGTGGCGATGGTGCTGGGGGTCGGTGGCCCAGAAGCAGCCAAGCTAACCTGCCTCGCCACAGTTGTGGTCGCCGCTCTCTCTGGCTTGGTGACCGCACGGGCAGTCAACACACTCTCCAGTTCCCTGCTCGCCACGATCCGCCGGGTGCGATCGTCAAGGGGCTAAACCTGGTTCAAAGCCTGCTTTCGCTTCAGCATTTCCGTGGTCGTCTTGCCGTTGGCTGCAATGTCTCTGTCCCTACTGATTCATCTCACCACTCGCAACGCCTTACTCTGCTGAAAATTCACCTTCCAAGTACAAATTTCTGCCCACTTCAAGCTTGGCATTCGACCCGCTACTGTAGAGAAATTGAGATTTACGTCGATCGTTCTGAAACCGAAGCAAATTGGATCGAACTTCCACCCGTCGAGTCAGTCGAAGAACTTCAGCAGTTCCCAGAATTCTTAAAGAAAATCGATACAGAAACAGCGAAGTAAAATAGGAACATATATATAGTTTGGAGCGTTGAAATGATCACTGTAGAATTTCAAGCAAAAGTTAAGAATGGAGTCATTGTCATTCCTGAAGAGTACAAACAAGAACTGGCAACAGCAAACACCGTTAAGGTAACCGTGCTAAAGCAGCCCAAGCAACAGATTTTAGAAACTGACATTCTGGCAGAACTGATGCGTAATCCCATCTCAGTTCCCGAAGTGCGATCGATCACCCGCGACGAAATGCACGATTAGCGCAAAGCGCCACTCCGCAGGAACCGCAACCCATGATTGCATCGCCTTTCTAAATTTCGATTACCGTCCTAGACTTCTTCTCCAAGCGTCAATCTGAAGTTGGGCTTGAGCATAAGCTTCGGTGCGAGACGGAACCTTTTGAGCCGTCACGATCGCGCCCGCCATATCAGTGTCTGCCTGACTAATTGCCGCTTGCAAAATTTGCTGACTCCACTGCTCGATCGCTTGAGTCGCCTCACCTCGCAGCGGACTTGCACCCGGCACCCCATTCGCTAACCTAATCGCCTCTGCTAAAGAATCTGGAGTGCCGCCATTTGCCGCAATCCGGGCTTGTTGAAGTCCTTGTTCGGCTTGCTGTCGTCTCTGCCAGGTTTGCACCTTTGATTGAGCATCGCCATACACCGCGCTGCTAGAACCGATGCCTTGAGCGGCTGCGATCGCACCCGATAAATCGCCTGACTCAGCCAAGCTGTCTGCCTGATCTAAAATTGGCTCATCTTGCAGTTGAGCCACTTGACGATTCCACTGCTTGATTCGGTTCTGGGCTTCTTTATAGAGGGCATGTCCCGGTGCGATCTGGCTGGCTTGATCCATTGCGGTTTGCAGGTTGGCAACATCTCCTCGACTCGCAAGCTGATCGGCTCGGTCAAGCAGCGGACGATCTTGCTGAGTTTGCATCTGCCCGTTCAGGTCATTGGCGAGTTTTTGAGCTTCTTGAGAACGGGGATTATCGGATGGTACAAGAGATGCTTGAGCGATCGCCGCCTGCAAATCTTCGGGTTTGCCTGATTGAGCAAGCTGACGCGCTTTTTCTAATTGGGCAATGTCACTCTTCTCAGATTGCCAGCGAACCAAGAGCGCCTGAGCTTTTGCGTAGAGCGGGCGACCGAGTTCTACTTTTTGAATTTGAGCGATCGCCGCCTCAATGTCGGCAACGGTTCCGCCCCAGGTTTTTGCTTGGGCGTTCGCAATCACTTCAAAATCTTCTGCTTCGCGCTGCAATTTGGCGATCGGCGGAATCTTACTGACAATATCCAGCGCTCCCTGCAAGTCTTTTCGAGTTAGGGTGTCTTGTGCCAGATCGAACATTTTTTGCCCAATGTTGGCGATCGTATCTTGCGCGTCTTGGTAGACATAACTCTGTTCGCCCACATTAGATGCGAGTTTAATGGCCTCTAGCAGGTTAGAAATGCCACCGCGATCGGCTAAATCTTTTGCCTTGGCAATCTTGCTGATGTCGGCACGAGTCAGCGTGATTTTTTCGGTCAGTTCTTGATATTTTGTGGTTTGCCAAAAGTTATTCTCAATGGATAATAACCGAGCCGCATCGGATGAGGCTTTGCGCCAATTTTGATCTCGCAACGCATCTTCGACTCGTCGATAGATTGCTTCGGCTTCTGACCAGATTGTTTGCCAACGGTTGATTCGTCCTTCGACTTCGCCATAGATGCTGGCACTTTTAGGAACTTTGCGCGCCATGTCGATCGCGTCACCCAGTTTCCCTTCATTAAAGGCATCATCGCCTAACTGTAAAATCTCTTTTGACCACTGCTCAATCAATCGAGATGCCTCTTGATGCAGCGGGTGATCGTCTGGCAAGCTGTTGAGGAGCTTAATAGCTTCTAGCAAATCATTGACCGTTTGCTTGTTGGCAGCCAGTTGAGCGCAGTGCAACCGCAGCGAGGCAGAGGCTAAAGGCCAAAAAATAGCCGGACAGTTAGGAACGGCAGGCAGCTTAAAGAGAAACCCGATCGCGAGCAGTGACAACCCACCCGTCAGGGCTAACCCTAACCCTGCGGCGAGTCTCCAATCGGTCAAGACTCGTCCTAGACGTTTTTTGAGGAAGGTTTTTGAGGAGTTTTGGAACCCAGGAGAATCCGATCGAGTTGCCGCGATCGCATCTGGAGACTGGTTAGGCAGAGACGATGATGGGAGGGGTAAGTCGAACGGTTTCCCTGCGTTCTGCGAGTTAGGATTGGGAAGCCGACGCTTTGGAATACCGCGATCTCTAGTCATAGCCTCTTTTAAGAACAGCGTTATCGCTTCAGTTTTGCCAAATCACAAATCAAGACAATAGATGCAATCCTACTCTTCATCTCGCAAAAAACCAACTTTCTGCCCCAAAGGTTTGAGTGTTAAGAGTCACCCCTTGCAATTTTAAGCGCCTAAGAGCAAAAATTCAAAATTCAAAGTTCCCCGTAGCTCGATATGATGATAGCCGCACACTTTTAATCAAGCACATTTTTATGGAAGCATTGCCGATCGCGTTACAACAATTGCAGGGAAAAGTCGCGATCGTCACGGGGGCATCTCGCGGCATTGGGCGATCAACCGCGCTGGCGCTGGCATCCGAAGGCGCAAATGTGGTGGTCAATTACGCCAGTTCAAGCAGTGCGGCTGACCAGGTGGTTGCAGAAATCGCCGCGATGGGTAGCGAGGCGATCGCTGTGGCTGCCGATGTCTCTAAAGCCGATCAAGTCGATGCCCTGGTCAATGCTGCAATGGAGAAGTGGGGCAGAATTGATGTGCTCGTCAACAACGCTGGCATCGCTCGCGATACATTGCTGCTGCGAATGAAGCTCGAAGATTGGCAAGCCGTGATCGACCTGAATCTCACAGGCGTTTTCTTGTGCACCAAAGCCGTTAGCAAAATCATGCTCAAACAGCGATCGGGGCGGATCGTCAACATCACCTCAGTGGCAGGGCAAATGGGCAACCCCGGACAGGCAAACTACAGCGCAGCAAAAGCGGGAGTGATTGGCTTCACCAAAACTGTTGCCAAAGAGCTGGCTAGCCGGGGCATTACTGTCAATGCGGTGGCTCCCGGATTCATCACAACCGACATGACTCACGATCTAAAGTCAGATGAGATTCTCAAATTCATTCCGCTCGGTCGATATGGTCAACCCGAAGAAGTCGCAGGCATGATTCGTTTTCTCGCATCGGCTCCGGCAGCGGCTTATATCACAGGGCAGGTGATGAATGTCGATGGTGGCATGGTGATGGCGTGACCTTTAAGGCTCCAACTATTTTGGTTTCACAACTAACACTGAACAGGGGGCATCGGTGACAATCTGACTGCTGACCGACCCTAATAAAATTCGCTGCATTCCCGTCAAGCCTCGACTCCCAATCAAAATCAGGTCAGCTTTGTAGATGTTGGCTAACCGAATAATTTCTTCGACTGGCTCACCTGTCACAATTTCGATTTGACTCTGACAAGGCAGGTTTTTTTGATGACTGTGTAGCTGCTTTTCGATGCGATCGTGCGGAAAGCTCTCTAAACCCGCTTCAGGTCGATCGACGATGACCTCTACTTCGGTCTGCGTCGCCACAATCACATGCGCCAAAATCACAGTAGTTGAAGGCTCAAGACGAAGCTGCCGCAAGGTCTGCATGACTTGACCTGCGAGGGGATCAGGCTCGACATCCAAAGCAACCAGAATCGTTTTCAGCATCGCACCGCTCTCCGATCGCATTACCTATTTATCACCCTACAACGATTTTAGAAGCGGACAGTCAAAGGTTCACTTATCGTTGCTGAGTGAGTCGGCAGTCACGGGTTCAGTCAAGGTCAAATCAGGTGCATTGATCGGATCTACAACGGTCTCGTCTCTCGGTCTGACTCGCTTAATTTGCAGGTTGGCAATTAACGCTGTGGCTCGTTGATTGTTTTCTAGCGAGATCTCGGTCGCTTCATCGTCGAGTTCGACATAGCGAGAAACGACTTCTAGAATTTCTTTTCGCATCGCCTCGATCACACTAGGAGGCAAATCTGCCCGATCGTGAGCCAGCACCAGTTTAAGACGGCGCTTAACATCTTGGCGGCTGTTGTCACTTCCGCGAGGAAAAAGTCGTTCTAGAAGTTCAATGAGCATGGAGAAGTAGAAAATAATCAGGTGTAGAGCGATTGAGAGTCTGGAAGCGTTGAGGACTCAATGTAGAAGCTAGTAAGTTTCACCCTCTCCTACTGTTTCACGTCTGAGGGGTTTAGATCACTTTTTTTGATAACATTTTACGCAGTCGGGAAAAAAAGTTATCGTCGGGCACCGAAAGAGCTTGGAAGGGCACCTTTTCACCCTCTAAGCGACGAATGATGTTATCAAAGGCAGTGCCAGCCATAGAAGGCGTTTCTGATAAGACGAGCGGCTCACCTTTATTGGTCGAGACAATCACCCGCTCATCATCAGGAACCACCCCAATTAAAGGCACCGCTAAGATCTCTTGCACATCTTCGACGGACATCATATCGTTTGCCGCTACCATCGCTGGTTTGAGGCGGTTGACAATGAGGTGAATGCGTTTGACGTTGTTGGCTTCGAGTAGACCAATCACGCGATCGGCATCGCGCACTGCCGCAATTTCGGGAGTCGTGACGATCAGGGCTTCTTTGGCGGCGGCGATCGCGTTTTGAAAGCCCATCTCGATCCCGGCGGGGCAGTCAATCAAAATATATTCATAGACTCTTGCCAAAGCATTGACCAACTGCCGCATTTGGTCAGGGGTCACAGCATCTTTGGTGCGATTTTGCGCCGCCGGAAGCAGCACTAAGTTATTAAACCGTTTATCTTTGACGAGGGCTTGCTCTAGGCGGCACTGCCCCGACAACACTTCAACAGCGGTGTAGACCACTCGATTTTCTAAACCTAGCAGCAGATCAAGATTTCTCAAGCCAAAATCGGCATCAATCACGGCAACTTTGCGTCGCCGCTTTGCCAGAGCCATGCCTATATTTGCTGTGCAGGTGGTCTTGCCGACTCCACCTTTACCCGATGTGATGACGATGATACGAGCCATTGCAATGATGCGATTACAGAACGATTAGCGTTGACCCAATCGGATCAATTCTGATGAGCTTTTCAGAATGATGATCGCGCTTCAGCCAAGAGTATCAGAAAACTCGATCGATAAATTAAATTAAGACGCGAATTTACGTACTTAATTCGCAATCCTAACCCGCTTTAACCCGCGTTTCTAACCCGTTTTTTCTGGAGCGGGTTGGCGCACAAAATCGCTGGCTCTAGCGATGCGAATATTGCCTTGAGGAGCAACGTATGCCACTTCGGGGTGATATTGAGCCGGGGGAGTTTCGGGCGCTCTAGCAACCACATCCGCAATGCGAATCTGAGTCGGCTCAAGTTGCAGCGCCATGATCAGACATCGGGCATTACCTTTGCAGCCTGCGTGAGCCACTCCCCGCAGCCGCCCCCACACGAGAATGTCACCTTCTGCAATCACACTGCTGCCGGGGTTGAGATCGCCCAAAACCACCACCGTGCCGCTGTGACGAATTTCGGTGCCCGATCGCAGCGTCATCTGGAGATAGAGCGGCTCATCCATCGCTTGCCCAGCTTCGGTTTGCGCTTGGTTGAGCGGAGTCACTGGGGCTGGAGACTGCTGCTCGATCGAATATCCAGCAGTGGCGGCGGCAACGGCGGTTTGACGACGACTTGTGAAGACTCGCTTGAGTTGAAGTTGCGCTTCGGTCAAAGCATCCCCGATCGCTTGAAGTTGTCGATTGTCGAGGAGACGATCGTTGACCACCAAATCCACGCTGGTTGCGGGCTGCCAAAATCGCTCTTTAGCATCGAGCTGCTGTTTAAACTGCTGCCAAATCTCTCCCCACGACAGCGCAAGTGAGGCATTGGCATCGGTCGCTTCCGATTCGGGGGGTAGGGTCAACACGAGTCGTCCCCCTTCACTTTTGAGCCGTACCTGAATCGGGGGATTAACCTCAACAGGGGGAGTGCTGGGAGGTGTAGAGGAGGTTTCAGAAGTCATGCGAGAGATTGGCGGCAACGGATCAAATATATTACTTTTGCTCGACTTCAACAGCACGAGTCAGAAACTTCGTTCTTTGGGCTAGGAATAATCGGCAACAGATCGTGAATTAATAGAAGCATCCGTCAAAAAAATTACGTCTCCAATGTTATTTGATTTAATTCGCAATCTGAGTAAACAAGTGATTGCTTGGTGGCGGCAGAAAGTCGGACTTAAGCTGCAACCGCTTTTAACCACAATTCGGTTGGGGGGTTTGGCACTGGCAGCGATCGCGCTTTGGCTGTTTACTTACATTGCCGAAGAAGTTTTTGAGAATGAGACGCAAGCCTTTGATGCGAATGTTTTGTTGTCTATCCGATCGCTGCACCGATCGTGGCTCGACCCAATCATGGTATTCATCACGAATATCGGCGATCCCAGAGTGCTGCTGGTGATTTGCGTCAGCTTGAGTGTGATTCTGGTGCTACGACACTATAAAGCAGAAGCGATGACGATCGCGATCGCCGGGTTTGGTGCGCTAGGTCTAAATTTTGTACTCAAAAACTTGTTTGCGCGGGCACGTCCTGAGTTGTGGTCACGCATTGTCGATGTGACAAACTACAGCTTTCCGAGTGGTCATGCAATGCTGTCAATGGTGATGTATGGGCTGTTGGGCTATCTATTAGCGACTCGGTTTTATCAGTGGCGGGGAGTCATTGCTACAATTTCAACGCTACTAATTCTGCTCATTGGCTTCAGCCGTCTCTATCTGGGCGTTCACTGGTTTACCGATGTGATTGGTGGATATGCGGCAGGGCTGGTTTGGCTCGTGACTTGCATTCTCAGCTTAGAAATCTGGAGACAGCGCCATGATTTAACTCAATCGAAAGCAGATTTGGATGTCTGAAGGTCTACTGGTTAAATTCCCGTCAGTTCGACAGAAATGGTTCGCTCCGGTTGTGAATTCGGGAAGCCCCCTAAATCCCCCAATTTGGGGGACTTCCAGCCAAAAATCCGGTTCAAAGTCCCCCATTCTGGGGGATTTAGGGGGCAAAAGCCGCTGACAACGAAGCGAAAAAACTCGTCGAACTGACGTTAAATTCGCTCTAAAGATCACGATCGAACGTCTCAAATAGTTTGACCAAGATGACATTAGAAAACAGAAACCCTTCGGGATCGGTGAGTCTGATTTGTCCTTCACTGGGTAAATGAGAATTGACTGAGATTGGTTGACGATCGCGATTCAAAACCTCAATCCATCCCGATTTCTGGTAAGGCTGCAAGCAAGTCAAAACTTCTGCTACTTTCGCTTGACCAAACTGTTGACTCAACTCAGATAAACTTAATCCTTCTGCTAATCGCAAACCTACCATTAACGTGTCTAAAAACACATCCGTAGGATCGGTAATGTTTTGACTTTCGCTAATATTTTTCTGAACCCATTCGTAATATTCGCGAGTTTTTCTAGGATGAGCTACGCGATCGCCGTTCACATAACTGGTTGCACCCATCCCAAACCCATAGAACGATTGATTTTTCCAATAAACTCGATTGTGGCGGCACTGAAATCTCGATCGCGCATAATTCGAGATTTCATAATGCTCATATCCTGCGGATGTCAAAATTTGTTGTGCCATTCGATACATTACAGCAGTCGCTTCATCAGTAGGTAAAGGCGTTAGTCCCGGTTGATAGCGTTTGCCAAAAGCGGTCATTGGCTCGATCGTTAAATCATAAATAGAAATGTGGTTTGGAGATAGCGCGATCGCTTTATCTAACGAGTCTTGCCACTGAGCGATCGTCTGGTTTGGCAACCCCGAAATTAAATCTAAGCTGAAGTTAGAAACTCCGGCTTGATGAATTAATTTAATCGATTCATAAACATCTTCAACGCGGTGAGTTCTTCCACAAGCGGTTAGCAACTCCGGTTGAAAGGCTTGTATACCTAAACTGACACGGTTGATCCCGGACGATCGATATCCTTGAATTTGAGTCAGATCAAAAGTACCGGGATCAACCTCCATCGAGATTTCAGCATCGGACAAAATGCCAAACTGTTGATCTAAAGTGTCAAGAATTTGACTCAGTTGATTAACCGACAATAGCGAAGGCGTTCCACCTCCAAAGAAAACTGTTTTGAGCGGTTGCCCTAAATTTTTAGTGAGTCGAATTTCATTACAAAGAACCTCGACATATCGGACGATCGTGCCTGAATTAGTGCCGTTGCGTTTGTCGCCAACCACTGAGATTGGAAAATCACAGTAAAAACAACGCCGCCGACAAAACGGAATGTGAACATAAGCAGAACTCGGAACGCTAAACTCCATGAATCTTTTCTAAATTCCTTCTATTCTCAAACTATCGAAACGAATCTTCTTTGATTCCGGTGTTTTTTATTGATTTTTGTATCGCAAATTACACACGATAGGGGGGTTAACCGCCTATGGAGAAAGGGATTTGCCTGAAACTTCTACAAACTCGCAGGATATAATGATGAGAGGTTAAGCTGATTGCTGCCTCTGATTGCGCTTTGCTTTGTCATGTGACGAGCGATCCTGCCCCGATTCACTCTTAGCAATTATGTTTGGCTAGGGATGTTGGACTTTAGATTTTGGATTGCTTTTGATTTTAGAATTCCTCACTTCTAAAAAGCTCTAAACCTCACTTTCGCTAGTCTATTCAATCCAAAATCGTTAATCCAAAATCCAAAATCGACAAACTCCCTTACTCCAAAGATTATGCTTGATGCAGTCATTATCATTTCATTCATCCTAGCAGGAGTGGGAATTGGCTTTCACGGCATTGAAGCGTTGCCGGGTGGCGTTTTGCAACAGGTGACAAACCCTGAGGCGCTGCGTTTAGTTTGTGCAGGCTTTGGTGCCCTGATCGGGTTGGCGGTGGGCTTAATTGCCCAGACTAGCTACCGTCGAGTGGCTCGCCAGATTCGCGAAATGCCTGCTGCTGTGCTGCTGAGTCGATCGGTGGGCTTAGTCCTCGGTCTATTAGTCGCAAATCTGCTGCTGGCTCCAATTTTTCTTCTACCAATTCCTCAAGAATTTTCGTTTATTAAGCCGCTTGCCGCCGTAGTGGGAAGCATTATGTTTTCGGTTTCGGGTGTGTCATTGGCAGATGTGCACGGGCGATCGCTCCTACGGCTGATCAACCCCAACAATGTTGAAACGATGATGCTTGCAGAAGGCTCCCTTAAACCCTCTAGCACCAAAGTTCTAGACACAAGCTGCATTATTGACGGTCGCATTTCTGCCCTGCTTAACACTGGGTTTTTAGAGGGTCAGCTTCTCGTTCCGCAGTTTGTCTTACAAGAATTGCAGCAAGTAGCAGATGCCTCCAACGATCAAAAGCGAGTTCGCGGACGGCGAGGGCTAGATGTCTTAAATCAGATTCGGGAAGCTTACCCAGAGCGAGTGGTGATTCATTCAGCCGATTATGATGACATCGCGACTGTAGATGCAAAACTGGTGCGGCTCGTGCAAGATATTAACGGCACGTTGCTGACGACTGACTACAACTTAAATAAAGTTGCGACCGTTCAGAGTGTCCCAGTGCTGAATGTGAACGATCTGACTCAGGCGGTTCGCCCCTCCTATCTTCCAGGCGACAGCATTGATCTCAAGATTCTGCGAGAAGGTAAGGAACCTGCTCAAGGCGTTGGCTATCTCGACGATGGCACGATGGTGGTGGTTGAAGAAGCTCGTGCCTTTGTGGGGGGTGAACTTCAGGTCATTGTTACCAGCGCTTTACAAACTTCTGCGGGACGAATGATTTTTGCGCGCCCGAAAGCGTCAGCGATCGCTTAACTTAAAACTGGGATGGTGCGATCGCGTCAAAAAGCCTGTTCTCTCTGCAAAAAACCCGCTCCAATGCTCTACCGTGTGCAACACGACGAGTTAGCCCAGTGGATTTTTGTTTGTCATGACTGCTGGCAGAAAGTCAGTCAAGATAATCCGTTTTACGTCTACGGCGGCACTTGGAAAGCGCAAAAGAAATAAGCTTGCTCTACTGAAGAACCACTTCTTTTAAGTGTTTCAGAATGCTTAAAACGCTATACAACTCATTGCCAGGATTACGCAAAGAAAATAGTCGAGACAGCCCGTACTGAGGAGTTTGTTGTTTAACCAATTTCACAAATTGAAACTCTGTTCCATTTAAAAGAAAGCCAAACGTCGGGGTCTCATGGTTAGGACTTGACATCATGTGAAAGAGAGCTTGAGCGAGTCCCTCACTCACATTCAATGAATGGCGTTTCGCTTCGACAACCACCGCCCACAAGCGTTCATGTAAAATCAAAACGTCAATTCTGCCACGAATCACTTCATTTCCATCTTCAAACGAAATTTCGACTGGCGTTTCTGCTTTTGGGAAAAATGGCGGACTTGTTAAACCTGCTGAAAAAAGTAAATGGGCAAGAACAGTTAATTTGATGATTTCTTCAGAAGGCGAATATTTGGCAATAACCAAAAAGTCTTCTTTCACTTTGTCTAAAATCTGCTTCTCAAAGCCAGAAGGCGCTGACATCTCTCCTTGCCACTCTGAGAAGAATTCCAGATCTCGAACTTCTTGCAGATTGAAGCGCTCTTCAACCTCGTGGAGTTCGAGATTGCTAGCTTGAATCACTTGAACCATAGCACTTTCAACTCTGTGGAATAGTTTTAGTGTATCGGCATCTAAGACTCATTCGATTGCAGCGTGGTTTTAGAGACGATGCGGGTTTTCTTACGATCGCCCTCCGATAATTCTTGCCCTGCCTGAATTTGCGTTGCACTATTTTGCAGCACGGTTGCCGCTCCCTGATCGCCCATTTGTAGAGCCGTTTTTGCTGCCGTTTGCAACATCGTTGCCGCCCCTGAGCGATCGCCCTGCTGCAATTTCGCCTCGGCAATTTGCGTCTGTCGATACTTCGCGAGTGCCAAAATTTGATTTTGCACATCGGGATTTGGCGCAGGCTGAAACACACTCAATGCAGAAACCTCGATCGGAAACTGCTCAGACAGTAAGCCTTCCTGCCCCAATGCCGGATCGTCATAGCGAATTTGCACCGACGCGATCGTTTGCTTCCCTTCGGGCAATTGACCGACATACAAATTCGCTAACACAACGCGAGACGAATCGACCATCAAATCACCTAAGCGCACCGTAATCTGATTGCCATCTTGATCGATCGGAAGCTCGATCGTGTCGGGGGCGACTTGCGCGATCGGCTTCAATTCTGCGAGTCGTGCCCCTGGAGTCAGCGACAAAATCAGGTGAGCATTGGTCAAGCTGACCGACTGGATGCGATCGAACAATCGGCTAAACTCACTCGTCGCCTGGTCGGGTTGCTCAATAAAAGACAGCGTTCCGCCACCTGCATCTGCAAGCTTCTCTAAGACGTTTTGATTCCAAGCATCGCCAAATCCAAACGTGTTCAGCGTCAGATTATAGCCCGTTGCCAATTGAGCCAATTTTAGGCAGCGATCGTTATCACCATGCTCATTCTCACCATCGGTTAATAAAAACACTTGCGAAACAGCATCTTTTTTGCCCTTCGCGAGTTCTTCGATCCCCACGCGCAACCCTTCATCGATCGACGTTCCGCCCGCCGCCTCTAACTGATGAAGCGGAATTCTCAGATTGCTCAAATCGTCGATGACTTGATTGGGCACCAAGACTTTTGCTTTGTGGTTAAAAGTGACGATCGAGATGCGATCGCCCGGAGACAGACGTTCTAAGATTCGCTGGGCAGCTTGCTTAACGGTGCTAATGGCTCGACCTTCCATTGAGCCACTCTGATCCAAAATCAAACACAAATTCAACGGCACATTACGACCCCCTTCTTCGGGGATCGCAACGATCGCAATAGAAACCTGACGCTGGCTGTTAAGCTGCGTTGCGTCAACACCAGCATCACTCAACGCACACTGTAAGCCGACTCGCATACCGGGAAGCTCCTACATTAAGCAGTGAAACAAAACCAGAACACTCCACAGCAAACCACAAATCTTAGACATTCGGCAGTTAACTACAGTTCAATCCCGCCATTTCCGCAGTCCCGCCAAAAAACTTTTCAACCGAGTCCTCCTTCCTTGCAAAGCGGGTCGGATATCTCCCTACTCTCTTCTCCTTCATGAGCGGCTAATCCCGCGCTACTATGGATAAAGCGCCACCGTTAAGGCATCATTACGCTATGGAATCACCCATCAAAGCTGTTCAGTCTACAAATTATGGCGATGCCTACTATCGCACGCCTCCTCCTGACCTAGCCTCACTGCTGCTGAAAGAGCGCATTGTTTACCTGGGCGGCCCTTTACACTCGATCGACGAATATCGCCGCAACCCTGGTCAAGACGTGACTCGGCTGATCATCGCCCAGTTGCTCTACCTCCAGTTTGACGATCCCGATAAGCCCATCTTCTTTTATATCAACTCCACAGGCACCTCTTGGGACGGCGAAACGATCGGGTTTGAAACCGAAGCCTTTGCCGTCTGCGACACGTTGAGCTATATCAAGCCTCCCGTCCACACAATCTGCATCGGTCAGGCAATTGGTGCAGCCGCAATGATTCTATCGGCAGGCACTAAAGGGTTTCGAGCCAGTCTGCCCCACGCCACGATTGTCCTCAACCAGCCGCGTTCGGGCGCACGAGGTCAGGCAACCGACATTCAAATTCGGGCAAAAGAAGTCTTAGAAAACCGCGCTGCAATTTTGGATATCCTCTCGAAGAACACGGGGCAAACGACTGAGAAGATTATCAAAGACACCGATCGGACGTTTTATCTCACTCCCCCAGAAGCCAAAGAATATGGGCTGATTGACCTCGTTTTAGAAAGCACCAAACAGCTTCCCGCTCCCGTCCCTGCTCTGACCTGATTAGGATTTATGCAAGTTCCCTATCGCCTTCCGGGCAGTCAACAAGTGCAGTGGGTCGATCTTTACACCCGCATGAGCTTCGATCGGATTGTCTTTCTAGATGAAGAAATCGACGATAATTTCGCCAACTTCGTCGTCGCCCTCCTGCTCTCCCTCAACTCTGAAGACTCGACTAAGCCGATCTTCTTATACATCAACTCTCCCGGTGAGCAATCGGCACGGCGAACGGGAGGCATGGTTGCCAGCATGGCAATTTATGACACCATGCAATACATCAAATCTCCCGTCCACACCATTTGTTTGGGACAGGCAGGCGGCACTGCTGCGATGTTGCTCTCTTCAGGTGCCAAAGGCTCTCGTTTGAGCTTGCCTAGCGCCGAAATCGTGCTCTCTCCGCAATACAACCGAACGGGCGGACAGGCAAGCGATATCGAGATTGATGCCAGAAAAGTCGTCGCCGATCGAGCCATGTTCGTGGAGATTTTGGCAAACAACACTGGGCAATCGACTGAAAAAGTACATAAAGATCTCGATCGTCGCTTATATTTCACCCCAACCACTGCCCAGGAATATGGGTTGATCGATCGAGTCTTAGACCCCAAGCAACTGCCTGCCCCCGTTCAATCGCGTTTGACTTAATACCCTTTATTCCCCTCTGTCTTATGCCAATCGGTACTCCCAAAGTTCCTTACCGTCTTCCTGGTAGCTCCTATGAGCAGTGGATTGATATATATCAACGCCTGAGCCTAGAGCGAATTATCTTTCTCAGTCAGGAAGTAGACGACAACATTGCCAACGCGATCGTTGCCTCCATGCTTTATCTCGATTCTGAAGATCCGGGTAAACCTATTTCGCTCTATATCAACTCGCCGGGCGGCTCTGTCACCGCAGGCATGGCGATCTACGACACGATGCAGCACATCAAATCGGATGTTGTAACCATCTGCGTGGGTCTTGCCGCCTCAATGGGTGCATTTCTCTTAGCTGCTGGAACGAAAGGTAAGCGGTTTGCATTGCCCCATGCGCGAATCATGATTCACCAACCTCTGGGCGGCACTGGACGCAGCCAAGCCAGCGACATTGCGATCGAGGCCAAAGAGATCCTTCGCATTCGCACCCAACTCAACGGGATCTTGGCGGATCGCAGCGGACAGCCCCTTAGCAAAATCGAGAAAGATACCGATCGTGATTACTTCTTATCGGCTCAAGAGTCGAAAGAATATGGTCTAATCGACAAAGTGATTGGATTGGTTCCTGATGGGCAACCTTAGCTCATAACACCCGGATAGAAGCGCAGAACTTAGAATTGTGAACTATATAGTTTGTGCCTTTCCGGTAGTGTGGTTCCTGGGTCTTTGTGTGTTACTCCTTGCTTTAAGGGCAGAACTCTGAAATAGTTCTGCCTCTTTTCATATCTAATGAACATTGCAGACTGCTATCGACTATTAGGATTGAGAACGGGAGCGTCGTATGAGGATGTCAAAGCCTCTTACCGTCGATTGGCGCGGCAACTTCACCCTGATGTCAACCCAGATCAGCAAGCAAACGAAAAATTTATTCAAGTTACAGAGGCTTATCGGTTTTTGCTAGGAGTGGTGAGTCGTTCGGGGATCAATGAGTCCTCGCCTCAAGTTTCGCAGAGTCGCCCTCAGTCAGAAGTTGCAAAACCAAAAATCACGGTCACTCGCAAAGAACCCTCTGCTGCCGAAAATGGGGTAAAGCCAAAGGTGACGGTTACTCGCAAAGAAGACCCCCCAAAAGCCAGCCCAGTTAAACCTGATCCCAAACTTTCTTATGTAGATCAGCAGCTTAAACAAGCGTCTTACGAGCAGCTACAGCAGCTATTGAGGGAAAAGCGCTTTCCGAGAGCGATCGCCCTTGTAGAAGGACTGGCGCAACGACTTCCCACCGACCCTGAGATTCGGCAGTGGCAAGGCATCATCTATCAAAGCTGGGGGCGGCAACTGATTCAAGAAAAGCAGTTTGATAAAGCCCGTCTCTATCTCAAAAAAGCGCTTCGTACAGACCCCCACAATCGATCGCTCTGGGGCGAAGTAGAAAAAGACTTTCGTCGCCTTGAGCAAGTTATTTATCAACGAAAATAGCGTCAAAGGCTGAATGAATCTGGGAAAATCTACTGAATGGGGAGTCCCGACCCTTCAAGAGGGGATGCTTTTCTATCCGTACTTTGGTATATTGTAGATACAGATAAATAGCTACTCAGTAGGCACTGATGAAGATTTTTTCTATCAGGCGCTTACAGGTGTAGACTAAACTTTTGTAGTGCCCGAAGACTTTAAGAGGTTTGCTCTAATCCGCAAATCTTCAGATTTAAAATATCGTATAGCCAAATCTTGAATCGGATATAGTCGCGTGTTCTAAAAGCACGCTGCATACCAAGAGTACGCTTATCCACTTGAAAGCTACGGGGTTTTCCGAGTGATCGCTATTTCACCTCGTCCCACTGGGCATAACTGGAACACAGTTAGTTTCGCATCCACTCTTTACTTGATTCCGATCCTTGATTTGCTCTTGGCAAAAGTTCCTAACCAGTGGAAGGCTGAGATCAGACTAGGTTTGCAAGAAGCTCTGGTCAATGCTGCTAAACATGGCAACAACTTAGACCCTTGCAAGAAGGTTTTAGTTCATTTTTCGACTGCCTCTGATCATTACTGGTGGGTGATTACGGATCAAGGTTCTGGATTTAAGCCTCCTCATTGTCATGACGACCCAGTGGTTGATCGGCACCTTCCCTGCGATCGGCATGAGTGCGGGCGCGGACTTTATATTCTTCGTCAGGTGTTTGATGAAGTTGAATGGAATAGCCAGGGAACGGAACTACGACTGTGTAAGCAGGTGAGGACATCAGCAAGATTACCCTTGGTACTCTAGTACTAAACTGTGGTGAGGACATCAGCAAGATTACCCTTGGTACTCTAGTACTAAACTGTGGTTCTTGTCAAGGACAAAGCCAAGAAGTCTGAATTAGACAATATTGGTAACGCATGATGCAGACAGAGATGTCAGTTTCATGCTTTCACACTGTTTTTGCTATTTCAGAAAGATTACTCTACGATTGCTCCCTGGCGATCAATCTGCAACAATTTGACTTGAGCATCCACTTCTTGTCCAGCCCAAGCGCTGCTCATTGCTGATCTGACTGCTTCTGCGCTGGCTGAATCTGCCAGTGCTAAAAGAGTCGGGCCCGCTCCACTAATCACCATTCCATGAGCACCAGCGTTAAGGGCGGCTGATTGCACTGATTCATAGCCTTGAATGAGCGCTTGGCGATAGGGTTGATGAATTCGGTCTTGCAGAGCGGATCTGAGCCAGTCAGAGCGTCCTGTCTCGAGCCCGCGCAGCAGTAATCCTAAATGAGAGGCATTGAATATTGCATCAGCGCGAGTGTAATGGTTCGGCAAAACTCGTCGTGCCTCGGCGGTAGAAAGCTCAAAATTGGGAATGGCGACGATCGGCACCACAGACCGATCCCAAGGGATATCACAAATTTCCCAGTCGCGATCGATCCCCGATGCTGCAAGCTGACACCCACCCATCAGGGCAGGCACTACATTATCGGGATGTCCTTCAAGGGCGATCGCCAAGTGCAAGACTTCTTCTGGACTGAGGGGCGATCCTGCTAGCCGATTGGCACCCAATAAGCCTGCTACGATCGCCGTTGCCGAACTGCCTAACCCACGCGCTAAAGGTACATCCATCGCGATCTCAATTTGCACGGGTGGGGGCGTTTTGCCCAAGTGCTCATACAGTTTGGTAAACGATTGATAAACCAGATTGCTGGCATCAGTGGAGACCCGATCGGCTTCGGCTCCGGTGGCAATAATTTGCAAAACTTCTCTGGTAGACAGAGAAAATCGGAACTGGTTGTAAAGCGTCAGGGCAGCCCCCAGGCAATCAAAACCAGATCCGAGATTGGCAGTCGTTGCCGGAACTTTGACCTTAACCGTAGAAGTAGCAGACATTTGCAACCTGAAGTGAATGAACCTGTTGGAGAAAAGTCTCCATCTGATCCATTTCATCAGATTAGGGACTCGATCTCATTGCAAAATCACAAACTGATTGGGTTCAAGCTCAAGCTGCACAAACAGCGATCGAATATCTGGGTTTGGATGTGATTGAATCGATACCGTCCCGGCTTTGCCATAGAGAAACTTCAGGCTATCCCCAGCTTTGTGTAAACCTCCATCAATGATCACAAAATCTTGGCGCGTTGCGATCGTAGACGTATTGTAAGCAATCAGCACTTCTTCCCCCGCCAAAATTCGTGAGAAGGCAAGGGTGCAGGGTTGCCCTTGCGGAAGCCCAAAATCGTGTCCGTTGCCTGAGATTTCTCGAAAATACATTCGCCCAAAGCGCAGCGCTTCGATCTGTTGGTAAAGCTTGGCAATCTGACCGATCGCCTCATAGATATTGCAGCTTTGGTTGAGATAGTTGACAGTGGGATCGTTGAGATCAAACATGGCTTCGCGAATAAATTCGTCGCCATTGCCTTTGCCTGACAAACCCTGCTCAGTGCCGTAATAAATGCAAGGAGTGCCCAACGCACAGAGCAGATATCCGATCGCGGCGATCACTTGAGCATCTGGAGTGTCTGCGGCAAATCGACGTTTATAGTCTTGCCCGATCTGGTCGTGGTTATCCACAAACGTGACCAGATATCGTCCTAGTTCGCCTCGACTCAGGGCGCGTTGTCGCTGCGCTTCATAGCGGTTAATCAAATCAACCGGAGAACCAAAGCCCTTGATCGCTCCTGGCAATGTCCAATAAAGCGGAAAATCGAGAACCGACGTTAGCCCAAAGTAGACAGTCTTGCTGCCCAACTGAGTCGGAGTATTAGGGCCGATATAGCGGTTAATGGCATCGTCACCGCCAACCAACTCGCCATAAAGTAAAAACCAACGCTTGCCGAGACGATAGGCATATTCACGAATCTCTGAGCAGAAACGGGCGATCGCCAGTTCTCCCATGTGCTTGACAGCATCGAGGCGAAATCCATCAATGTCGGCTTCGCGCATCCAATAACAGTGCGCTTTGATCAGGATTTCTTGGAGCTTCAGCCCGTCATAATCATCGTCATTGTTAAAGCCTTTGAGAGAAAAGAAGTCTCCGTTCTGCGTTTCAGGATAGTCATCCCAGTTGCGGATTTCGCCCCGACGATTGTAGAAAGCCGGGTTTCGCAACTCAGAAGGCGAAGGACGATCGGGCTTTCGCCAACCCCCAAACGGAAACTGTCGATCGCGATCGTAATAATAGGCAGTATCACCAAAGTAATACCAATTATCGCCAGAGTGATTGGCAACCACATCTAAAAACACGCGCATTCCTTCACGGTGAGCGGCATCGACTAAATCAATCAAGTCTTGCTTAGTGCCAAACCGGGGATCAACATCCAAATAGTTCTGAATCGAGTAGCCGTGATATTTATCAGAATCGGGATTTGGAGCCTCGTTGTTTTCAAAAATCGGACTGAGCCAGATCGCAGTGCAGCCCAAATTTTTGATGTAGTCGAGATGATTTTCGATGCCTTTAAGCGTACCGCCGCAAAACTTTTTGAGTTGGGCTTGGGTGCCACTGCCTAGCGATCGTGCCTGAGTCTGAACCGATTGGCGATCGCGATCGTCATGAAAGCGATCAACCATCAAAAAGTAGATAAATTCTTCGCGCCATTCTCGATCGCAGTTCCAATATTTCTTGCCAGGAATGGGCGTTAAATCAATTTCGGCAATAGAAGTAGGGGCATTCATGAGCGGCTCCTAAACGACTGACTCATCATAGATGCGGGATTTACAGAAAAAAGTTATCCCTGTGCATTGTGTAGGAATCGATCGAGATTTTACAATGACCCGATCGGGCGACTTAATCGAATATTGGATGGGATTGTAAACGCTAATCAGAGTCAAAGGAACTAGAATGATCGCCATCTGCATTTCGCTCTATCCACGCAATGCAGATGAGGGAATTGGGTTGGGGATTTATATAGTACATCTATACTATATAAACGATGTATGATGAGAATTCGTGGCAAGATAGGCGTAGGAGGACTTTGGAGGCAATATGGTTCAAGTCGTACAGGCTTGTAAGGCAACGCTCGGATTCCTAGAAACTGAATTCGGCTTCGCCAATGCCAATCCCCAATTCGCTCTGCTCCAACAAGTCGGGCAAGATTGGATCAACCCTGATCGGATCGAACTCGTCCCGCTATGACACAGCAGGATGCTCTCATTCAAAGTATTCTTCGGACTTTGAAAGTAGAAACAGAGCGGAGTGGAATGGCAGGTCAATTGCTAGTCGATAGCCTCAGAACTGCCCTAGCGATTCACCTATTACGGAAGTATTGCACCACGTACCCCAAACTCTCTAGTGATTCAAACGGGTTGTCTCAATCTAGTTTGAAACAAGTGATTGAGTATATCCATGAGCATCTCCATCAGGATTTGAGATTAGTGCAGTTAAGCGCGATCGCTCAGATCAGTTCCTATCATCAGAGAAATGGGTAGAAACCCCGTCCTTTAGCAGAGCGAAGGACGGCTTTACGAGAGGTTGTGGTACGATTGCATGGGTCGTTGACCCACCCGTGACGATGGATCAGACAGCCTATACGAGCGAAGTTCAGCCCTGTGCTGGCGGCGCAGCAAAATCGGTAGACCGGGAAAAGCTGAAAGGGCAATGGTATCCATCCCTGGAAGACGCAAAACGCATCAACTTTTGGTTTGTGACTCAGTAAAACCGCGTGGCTCGCGGGGTTAGTCTGTGGAGCGAACATAAGACCCAAACTCCTTGAGGGTAGAGGCAGTTGCAATGAAGCAGAAACTCAAATCGTGAGGTTTGGGAATCACCGCTCCTTTAGGACGGTGAGGATGTCAATTTCTACGTCTGTTCAAACAACAGAGGGGAATCACGCCGCATCAATACATTTTGCATTGTCGGATCGAGAAAGCTAAACAGTTATTCCAACACAGTGAGTTGACGATCGCAGAAATTGCAATCCGCACAGGTTTTTGCGATCAAAGTCACTTGACGCGCAGCCTGAAGCGGATTACTGGTATGACTCCGAAACAAATTCTGAGAGAGCGTTTTCAACCCAACTCTAATGTCGAAGCTTAGGATGATTTCGCATGGACTTATGAATCTTCTTCCAGCGTTCCTTCTCAACGAGTATTGCGCGTTGATCCTGTTGGGAGCATCTCACCTTTGCGATGAGCATAACTACTCAATTCAATCAGCCAACCCTGAGCCAAGGTTGAGAGCGCGTGAAATCGCCATTGAGATAAGCAGAGCGGTGCTTCAGCCCTTGAGGCACATTGTGAGCACTCCACTGTGCCCCTGAAATCTTCAAGCGGCGATTGATTTGTTTCACTAACGATTCCACTGCCCCCGACCCAATCGTAACCCCTGCCTGTTGCAACGCTTGGTAATCAGGAATTCGGGTGCGATGGGTTTGCAGGTAGGCAATGAATTTGAGGGCTGAGTCAGTGGCATCGCGCAGCAA
>NZ_PVWG01000028.1:0-54277 GCF_003003695.1 Phormidesmis priestleyi ULC007 | reverse complement strand
CTGCTCTAGAACAAACCTCATCTTATCGTTGATGCGGGAGAACAATCCAAAAGTCCATTTCTCAATCGTGGCGAGTATACTAATGGCTGGGCTATTCAGCCAAGAACTGAAGAGGGTGAAAGATTTTTCAGAATAGAAGATTGGAAAAAAGTCCTTGGCTCCTTGGCATTTGGTTTGCCAATCAATGAAGAGAGGCAGTTTTCACCTACTTTTCGTAGTTTAATTTCTTACTCTATTCGACCAGGGAAAGATGCATTTTCCACTCCTTTTGAATATTTTAGAAAGCAACCGGAGTGGGAGAAGCAGGTTTTTAACACCTTTTTGTTGGGTCTCTCTTGGGAAGACGCAAGTGATTGGCAAGGGATCAAAGAACAAGAAAAGCTCCTTGATAGCCTTAAGAAATTGAAGAAAACCAACCAAACTGGTGTTGCAACAAGGGTTCTTGGTTCTCTTGGTGAGCTAGAAGCTGCCAGAGTTAGAGTTGAACAGCAGCTTCAGAGGAAACGAGATGCACTCGGTAACTTCCATGTATACCCTCAGTACAACGAACTACAGCAAGAAGCAGATCTCCTGACTGCTGAAATTCACGATGTTACAAATGAAAACTTGTTCAATCGTCAATTATTAACCTTCTATCAATCCAGCCTTGAACAAGAAGGTGAGCCATCTCAAAATGACGTAGTTCGGCTATATGAAAGTGCTGGCGTTGAGCTTCCTGGCTTAGTAAGTCGTCGCCTTGAAGAAGTAGAAACTTTTCATCACCAAATTATTGAGAATCGACGTGAGTTTCTAGCAACAGAAGTTCAGCGTCTTAGACGGGCTATTACTGAGCTAGATAATATTACTAGAGGAAAAACTGAGCAACGCGCTTCTAGACTTGAAGTGTTGCAAACTCATGGTGCTTTAGAGGAATATACGAGACTCCAAGAGTTATATTTAGAGACCCGATCTAGTCTTAATGATATCAACCAGCGTATTGATGAACTGCGAAAGGTTGAAGAGGGGAAAAGTTCATTAAGAATAGAAAAGGAGCTACTAAAGCAGAGAGCACGGCGAGACTATGAAGAACGTCATACTCAGGCTGAACGAGCGATCTCATTATTTAATTCAAACTCGCAAGCTCTTTACGATGCCCCAGGCACTCTCGCCATTAATGTAGGCCCAAATGGCTTTCAATTCAATGTGGAGATCGAACGTGATCGCAGTGAAGGTATTGGAAAGATGAAAATCTTCTGTTATGACCTGATGCTTGCACAACTCTGGTCACAGCGTAATCCATCACCAAATATTCTTATTCACGACAGTACGATCTTTGATGGGGTCGATGAACGGCAACTAGCTCTAGCTCTTGAACTAGCTACTAGAGAGTCAGAACGTCTTGGTTTTCAGTACATTTGCACTCTTAATTCAGATATGATTCCTTCGACAGAATTTTCACCTGAATTTAACTTCGACTCTTTTGTGAGGCTGAAGCTTACTGATGATGAGGGTGGAAATCTGCTTGGAGTGAGTTTCTAACAGTCAACATCGTTTATATCTTTTAATGCACTTGGAGATGGTATGAGGACTAAAACTTCGTCGGTGCAGAAGTTATCAGTGGAATGCACAAGCTACCCGCTGCCGCACAACTTTGCCACTATGCAGCAATCCCAGTTACGATCGCGCAACCCTACCTCGTTCAACTTAAAGCCGCCGCTTTTGGAGCGGGTGCGCCCCTTAACATTCCTTCTGTGCTGAGATCCTCATCGATCGCTTCCCAATGAAGTCCATAGCCACCCCCGCATATTTCCCATTTTGCTCGTTGTTCAGGCGTAGCATTCAGCAGTCTTGGATACCACACTAAAGGCACAGTAATCGTACGCCCATCTATCAAATCAACGCTAATTGTGTCTTCAGTGAAGTAGACATTCTTAACTCTCTCGTCCGATCGAATCGCCAAAATACCCATTCCAAGCCTCCAATAAAATTTTCTGATTCTCTTGCACTACAGCCTGCACTTTCCGTAGTTCTTTTGCACTGAATCCAATATTGTTTGCCAAGCTGACGGGTTCTAACCAAAACTTAGCTGTTAAGTTATCGCGGTCAATGTGTGCGTGTGGTGGTTCATTTGGTTCATGGCTGTAGAAGTAGAAACGGTAGGAACCGACTCGCAAAACTGTGGGCATATCCTAGAATTATACTCAAGTCCTTCAATCTAAGAGCATGAGGACGATCGCAATCAAGTCTGGTTGAGTGTGAAGCCGAGTATGTTGCAAAAAGCCTTAGTTCATCTCAACGCGACAATCATACTTGACTAATTAGAGCAAATGTACTATCTTTACTTCAATCGTTTTCTCGTGAGAAGCAAAAATGGCGAAATTTTCCTACACAATTCTCTATGTCAGAAATGTTGCTCAATCGGTTGCTTTCTACGAGCAGGCATTTGGATTGAAGCAAAAATTCATAGATGAAAGTGGGCAATATGCCGAGATGGAAACCGAGACAACGACGCTTGCTTTTGCCGCAAATGACCTTGCAAAATCAAACCTTCCGCAGGGGTTTCAAGAAAACAGTCGATCGAGTCTACCCACTGGGATGGAAGTAGGTTTTGTCACAGACGATGTAGCAGCCGTCTTTAAGATTGCGATCGAGACGGGTGCTGACATTGTGGTAGAACCCAAAGTTAAACCTTGGGGACAAACCGTTGTCTATGTTCGCGATTTGGATGGCATTCTGGTTTCAATCAATAGCCCAATGTGAGTCTTGTCGATCGACTCACATAAGGGTTTACATTCAGCGAATCGTAGTAGACCTCGCGACTTAATCAGTTCCGCCCCAACTCCAGACCGGGTTGCCGCGCTGCACCGATTTTTTTAGAATCGCGCTGGTCAGTCCATTTGCATCGCTCATTCCCGTCATGTCGAGAATCAGATAAGCATTTCCTCCAACAAATCGCATTCTTAAATAGGAGTGCGCTGAGAAGGGTTCGTTGCCTGATTTAACAATTCGAGCGGTGGCTTTGCACTGTCTATATTGTGGTTTGAGTTTAGCGACCCAGGTGACACTAAAGTCATCGCTATTTGCGATCGTAAATCCATTGGCGATCGTGCTCAAATTCGCCTTACCGTCGATCGCATAGCTACCTTCACGATAAGGCTGTGGGGTTTCGGTCACGACTACGTTTGTAGGACAGCGAACCCTGGGATCTTGAGTATCGATCGCTTTAAAGACCTGAAGCTCAAGATTGGTAGCTTGGGCAGGAAGGCTTGATAGCAAAGACGCGGCAATGCTAATTCCTAAGATGGAAGAGAAAAGTTTCATAAACGGTGCATCGAAAACGGGTAATAGTTGAAGCTTCACTAGCCAAACGCCGAACTTCGGAATCAATTTTCAGAGGAGCCATAGTGTTCTAACCAATCAAAGATTTCGTCAAGCTGGGATAGGGTGACAAATCCATATTTCCAGAGAATCATCGGCAACAGGGTAGGGGTCTGCTCAGAGTGTTGCAGCGCAAACACGATCGCCGCTTGAGAAATTAAAAGTTCCTCAGTCAAAAATTTAATTAGAGGATGATTGGTCGAAACATCCATCTTTAACACTCGTCTCTAAACTATTAAACAGGTTTCAGGACAGACCCGAAAGTAATGTGACATTATACGATTGAAAAGCAATAATGTTACCTTGATCACTTAGCAACCTTCAGTGCGAGGCACCGCCGTGACTGTAACTAATGCCGCAACTAATTTATATCTTCCAGATGCCAAACTGACTCAACCCGCAGTGAGCGCGATCGACGAGTTTGCCAAATCGAGCTTACCGGGTGTTTGGGCATTTTTAGACAAAGCGACGATCGTGGCAGACCTGCGATCGCGGGTGAATGATCCGGTTCAGATTAATCAGGGCGGACAACCGTTTTGCGGCCCGGCGGCGGTGTTGTTTGAGTTGGTACGAAAACAGCCGCTCCGCTATGTGCGAATTTGTCAGAGTCTGTTTGAAACGGGCTATTTTCAAGCCGCCAGTCATTGGATCTCGGCCTCGAATGAATTGCGACAAGCCAGCCGAGGTGACCTGCATATGAGTCAGGTTGACTGGATGGTCTTGGCCACGTTGCGGCAGTCAGAAAATTTGCTGTTTCCAGTTGAGCCAAATGCGCCCGAAATGATTCGTAACCTGGCAGGAATGACAAAATCGTGGGAGATGCGCGGCTGGATCAAAGAGATCTTAGGCTACCGCAAAAGTGAATATTATCACGCTTATTTGATGAATGACGTGAGCGCTCTTAACCAGGCAGCGGCTGCAATTCAATCGGGAGGGGTGGCATTTGCGCTGATCACGGCTGAAGGAATGCTGCAAACCAATCCGCCGCCGATTCCATTTCCGAGTCATTGGGTGGCGCTGCTAGGCAATATCGCAGTGACGAATAATCAGGTGAGTTTTGATGTTTATACCTGGTCAAAAAAACTGCACCTTGATCTAGACTTGTCATCGTTCAAGAAATATTTTTGGGCGGCGGTGACAGGCATTCCTTAAAGAGAAAATTTTGACTTTTATAGTGCCAATCAAGATCGGCAGAGTTCTAAAGATTTTGAAGTTGTGATACAGGACACGTTTGGTAGTAAGATACTGAACCTATTGGGGTAGTTTTTGTGCCTTAGAGTCCATTAGATTATGCTCTCTAGAAAAATTGAGTTTTAACTTTTGTCAGCGCCATTGGGCATGTTCGTTCACAGCCCTTAGCGGGTCTATCGATCGTTTGAGGAAACTGCTGAATGTTTAGAACGAGCCGTAAATCGTACCGATCGAGCCTGTCATCTTATCAGAGAAAGAAAAAATCTTTGCCTCGCTGGGTGATTTTTAGCGCCATTCCGATCGCGCTAATCACTTTAGAATTATTGGCGCGGCTGATCACAGGTATGATCGGCAAAGCACCCGAATTGACCGCTTTTGATGGCGAACCGTTAAACGTCACCGCTTACCGATTAAACTATCTTGATCAATCTGGCTCACCTTATGATGGGTTGCCCGATCGCGGGCGATTAACCGCCAAGCGCAGTCCTTTAATGGGCTACAAGCTCGTCGGCAATCAAAAAAGTTCGTCTTGGCAAATCAACGAACAGGGGTTTCGCGCCAATCAGCCAGTCACCGCAGTCAAAGCAAAAGACGAAACTAGAATTTTTGTCTTGGGTGGCTCGATGGCATTTGGGCAAATGAGTTCTAACAATCAAAGCACTTTTGCTACTCAGTTAGAAACGCGCCTTAACCAGCAGGTCGCGACTCAGAAGACAAACTCTACCAAGTTTCGTCCTGATGTGTTGCCTTACTTTGCCGATGAGCTAGCCAAAGCGATGGCACTGCCGCCCCGCATTCGAGATAGTCGCTATCGGGTGATTAATGCTGCCGTTCCGGGCTATGCCTCTAGCAATGAGTTATCACAACTTGCACTTCAGATCTTGTCCTATAAGCCTGACTTTATTGTCGTGTTAGATGGCTATGCCGATTTGCTGTTGCCCAGCACTCAAGAAGGAGCCGATATTCCGGGCATTGAGTCTCTGTTAGATAACTCGTTTGGGCATTTCACCACTGCGTTATCAGAGCGGTTTAAGAATTGGATTAGTCAATCATTCTTAATTAAAAGCGTTCAGTATTGGGTGTTGCGTCCGCAAGATTCTCTCAAGCTAGTGATTCCTCCAGCCATTGAGGCAGACGGTTCGCTTTCACAAAAGCTTCCAGCCAACGCCGATGAACTCGATCGCCGAGTGACTCGCTATCGCAATAATTTAGAACAAATTGCGCGATTGACATCAGGGGCAAAAATTCCGATCGTGCTCGCATTGCAGCCCGAAATCACCAGCCGCAGCGCTAACACACTCACACCCCGCGAAAAGAAGGTTCTTGACCAGGTGGGACAAGCTTATCCGCCGCGAGTTAAGGCAGGTTATGCTCGACTTCAGCAGGCGATCGCCCAAGTCAAACAGCAGTTTCCGCAAGGGGTGACGACGCTCAACCTGAATGAAGGCACCAACTTTCAGGGCGAAACGTTTTATGACACCATCCATTTAACCGATGCCGGAAATACTGCGATCGCCGCTCGGCTTTATGACACGATCGCAAACTCTCTGACGCTGCAACCTAAACCCTACGGCAACCAGACCCCACCCGGACGATAGAATCACCAGCACCAACTCGAATCAGTCACCTGCTGACGCGCTAGAAACCCTTGCTTGAGGCTATCAGGTTCTTTCACCATGTCTTCAAACCAGGCTGGAAGACTGCCGCCGTGAGGTGCGTTTTCTGGGGGTTCGATCGTTTCTAAATAAGCCAGTTCGTTAATTTGCGTGGCTCCTTTTGTGACCAGTGGTCTGCGGTCTGGTTGAAGTTGCCGATCCTGCATTTGGCTAAACAGACGGTTTTCTTTCATCAGCCGACTATAAGTGCGGTGAGGAATAAAGTGAATGGGATTATAATCGGCAAATCGCAAAATCAGCACACACGCCCACGAATATCGACCTTCAGTGATTGCCTCAACCACTTGCTTAAACTGCTCAGGACTCATGACTTTGTTCCGCTTTTGAGCAGTGCTACCACTTTGAAAGTGCATGAAGATATCTCCTTTAAGTTGGCTAACTGTTGATGGTGTTGCAGAATCAAGAGTTGAATGCGCTCCTAACCCCACGTCAGTTCGACGAGTTTTCTCGCTTCGGTGTCAGCGGCTTCTGCCCCCTAAATCCCCCATTCTGGGGGACTTTGAATTGGAGTTTTTGACTTAAAGTCCCCCAATTTTGGGATTTAGGGGGCTGCCCGGATGACAATAACTCAACGATTCAATTTCTACATTCAGCAATGCACGGGCTATAAATTAAGACCACTTTTTTGCATTTGTCGAATCGGGTCGAGCAGCATATCTGCAACCGCACGGCGACGAATCACGATTTCGGCAGTGGCAGTTTGACCGATTTTGAGCCGAGTGACTTGAGAAGAAGACCGTCGATCGATCGCAATTTCAACGCGATAAACGGCACCTAATCGCTGATCGACTTTAACATCCGGGGAAATCGTGGTGACTTTACCCGCCACAATTCCATAGTCTTGATAAGGGTAGGCATCAAACTTGATCTGCACCGGGTCGCCCACTTTGACGAAGCCTGCTTCCCTTGTGGGCAATGCTGCGGCAAGAATCAGGGGTGCTGCTTGAGATGCCACTTCGGCGATCGTTTGACCTGATTGCACCATTTCGCCTCGATTACGGACGTTGAGCGACAGCACCACCCCATCGACCGGAGCCTTGAGCGTCAGTTGTTTGATCTCAGCTTGGGCTTGCTGGAGCCGTTTCTGACTCTGCTGAAGTTTGGCTTGAATCTGCGTCTGCTGCACCAACAATTGTTGAATGGTCTGCTGGGCTTGCACTTGAGCATTTTGCCCTTCGGCATAGCGTTGGGTGAGCTGCGCCCGTAAGCCTTGAGACTCAGCGATCGCTTGCTGCAAGTTCGATCGTGAGCGCTGAGAGTCAGCCAGCGTTTGCTGAATTTCGCCCATTTGTTGGGTGATGCCGCGCTGACGATCGCCAAAGTTTTGCTGCGCCTGAAAGAGTTGTTCTCTCGCCAGTGCCCCTTCGTCTACGAGATATTTCAGTCGCGCTAGCCGCTCTTTTTGAGAATCGGCATCGGTTTGCAATTGGCTCAACACCGCTTGACTAGTGACTGCCCGTTCTTCAGCCTGGTTGATGGTAGTGTCTTGACCTGCGATTTTGGCTTGAGCCTGGGCGATCGCGGCCTCTTGAGCGCGAATTTCTGCGTGGGCGATCGCAAGCCGCGTATGAGCTTCTAATTGCGTTTTGTCAATCAGAGCATCGGTTTGCAGCAGTTCTTTTTCATAGCTGGCGCGTTCTTGCCGCAATCCTTCCAGACGATTCAGGGCAATTTCGTTGTCTAATTCTGCGATCGTCTGACCTGCCTTTACCAACTGACCTTCATGGACATAGACACGAGCAATCTTGCCCGAAATGGCAGGGTGAACTTTAAAAGATTCTCCTTGCGGCATTAAACGCCCTTGCGCTCGTCCGACTTCTTCCATTTGGCTGGTCATTGCCCAGGTTGCAAACGCCGCACAGAAGATCACACCGCCCATCACTAAACGATCGGGCAAGGTAGGAGACGGACGATCTAAAACGGTTTGCAGCGATGTAGACCAGCGGCTCGTGAGTGAGGGATTTGCTTCAGGGCGGGTTTGTGGCTCGATCGCCGATTGAGACATCGGTTGAGACATTACCGGACTGGATGCCACCGTACCGCCATAAAGCTGGGCGATTTCAGACTCGATTTCTAGCTCGATCGGGGGCGGCAGATCGCGAAAGCTATGAGCGAACATATCCACTTCGGGGGGGGCAATCAGCAGATTAGAGCGATCGTAAGACAGGGATTCAATACGAATAGTCATGGTAGTTCAACAGGGTATAGAATCAGACATTCGTTAGAGAACCGTTATAGACTTGAGCACAGATTGCAACGGAGCGAAGGAGTGTTGAAACACACTCTGGTAAAAGCATTGAGAAATCACTCATGAGTGTGAAGACAAATTAAAAGATCAACGCGTTGCTGTAACCGAAGTGTTTTAACGGTTCTTGACAAGCGATGTATTGTGCAGAGACTTAACGGATCTGGTAGCGCAACCCCTGTGTATTAAACTTGCTTTATTTCTGTGTCAGAAGTATTTAGGAGCGTTACTTCTCACATCTATGATAGTGTTTCTTGAAAAATTGATTCAAGTATCTTTGCAGATCTTTTTGATCAAATTTAGTATTAGAGATCCTGATATTAAAGATCCAGTTGTTGTTGGGCAAGTTGAGCATAGAGTCCTCCTTTAGCGATCAGTTGTTCATGGGTGCCTTGCTCGACGATAATGCCGCGATCGAGCACCAAAATGCAGTCAGCACTGCGAACAGTCGAAAGTCTGTGGGCAATAATAAACGTGGTGCGGTTATGGCTAATGTGCTGCAAATTCTTCTGAAATCGGCGTTCTGACTCGGTATCGAGAGAACTGGTGGCTTCATCTAAAATTAGAATGCGAGGATTGCTTAAAAGCGCACGGGCGATCGCGATGCGTTGGCGCTGCCCGCCAGAAAGCATGGTGCCGCGCTCTCCAACTTTGGTGTGATATCCCAAGGGCAAAGTCTGAATAAACGAGTGAGCTTCGGCAAGTTTCGCCACCTCCAGCACTTCTTCGAGACTATATTGCGGTCGATAAAGGGTGATGTTGTCTAAAATCGTGCCCGAAAACAGAAAGCATTCTTGGGGCACAATGCCTAACTGCTGGCGCAGCGATTGGGGCGACACATGGCGCAGATCGTTGCCGTCGATCGTGATCCGTCCGCTAGTAGGCTGATACAAGCCTTGCAGCAAATTTGCCAGGGTGCTTTTGCCAGAACCACTGCGACCGACCAGCGCGATCGTGTTGCCAGCATTGGCGGTGAAGGAAACGTTTTGTAAAATATTGCGATCGTCGTCTGCGTTGTAGCGAAACGTCAGATTTTCAAGGCGCACTTCGCCTTTGATGCGAGGGAGAACTAGCAAAGGGCGATCGGGACTTTCTTCGGGTTGGGCGCTAAAGATATCATCCAATCGCTCAACCGATACCAGCACTTCTTGAAATTCATCCCAAAGCCCAACTAAAGACAACACCGGATTGATCACACTGCCAATCATCATATTGAATGCAACAAATTGACCAATACTGAGTTGATCTTGAATCACTAGTGTTGCACCATACCAAAGTAGTGCGGTGCTGCCTAGCATATTGATCAATCCCCCGATGCTTTGCAGCCCGTTCGCGAGTTTCTGTCCTCGAAATTGGGCGTTAAATAGTCCTGTTAGATCATCTTCCCATTGCCAGCGGAGTTCTCGTTCTGATGCCGTCGCTTTGACCGTTGCGATTCCAGTTAGCATTTCTACGAGCGTTGAGTTTTGCTTGGCAGATTCATGAAAAACCTGGCGCGACGTTTGCCTCAAAAATGGACTCGCAACCACCGTTAGAATCACGATCGGCGGCAGCAAAGCCAGTACCATCAAGGCTAACTGCCAGTTATAGTGCAGCATTAAGCCGACATAAAAGATCGCCATAATCGCGTCTAACCACGCAGTCACCGCTTGCCGAGTCAGAAACAACTGAATCTTGTGATTCTCTTGAACTCGTGTGATGATATCTCCGACATGGCGCGTTGCAAAAAACTGAAGCGGCAAGTTGAGTGCGTGACTAATAAAGCCACTGATCATCGTCAGATCAACCTGGTTAGAAAAGAAATCTAGCAGATATTGACGGATGCACGTTAAGCCAATTCGCCACGACCCAAACAGCAGTAGCCCGATAATAAACACCTGCAACATGGGCAAGCTTTTGTGAACCACAACCTGATCTAAAATGATCTGCGTAAAGAGCGGCGTAACTAAGCCAAAAACTTGCAGCAATACCGAGGCGAGAATGATCGACCACAGCATCGACTGATAAGGCACAAATGCGCCCAAAAATCGCCCCAATGAAGGCTTAGACGACGGCATCGCTTGCAGTAGCTCAGTGGGGTTAAGCAGCAGCGCATAGCCCGTCCAACTCGCCTGAAAGTCGGGAATGGTTAGCGATCGTCGCCCTAATGCGGGGTCAGACACTAACACGCGATTTCGTTTAACCCGATAGACGACAATGTAGTGATCGCCCTGCCAGTGGGCAATCCAGGGAGTCGATTGTTCTGCCAGACGGCTAAAGCTTGATCGCACCGGGCGAGACTGAAATCCTAAGTTCTCAGCGGCGAGGGCGAGGCTTTTGAGCGATGCGCCCGATCGTCCGACTCCTGCTAGATTTCTGAGCATGTTTAAGCTAAATCGCTTTCCCCAATATTGCGCGATCATCGCGAGACAAGCTGCGCCACAATCTGAACTGCTCTGCTGGGCAATATATGGGTAAGACTGCCCAAATCCGCGTCGTCGGCTGGGTTTGGCAAACTCGATCGCTGAAGGCTTGGTTTGAATCGGTAACGAGGGCTGAGACGAGGTTGACTGGGGAGGAGGCGCAGTGCGAGGAGGAGTCATCGAGAGAGACGCACTGCGATGACTGCGTTGGGGAGCGATCGGCGGCTCGGTCTCGTCTTCAGACGATTCAACTTTCAGCGTTGGCAGAATGGCTTGAGCGCTCTCCCAGTGGCTCACCGCGAGTTGATAACCCTCCAGATTGGTCGTGGCTATCCAGTCGTCAGGCATGACATCGGGATAGCCCCAATAGTCTCCGATCGTCGGTGGTGCATTTGGCGGACTGGCTTGACTGTGAATCTTACCGCTACGAAGCCAAAAGCGACCCTCGGTGGTGGGCGTTGCTTGCGCTAACGGTGACCCGGCTGGAACCCCAACTTCGGTCACATAAGGCATTAGTCGTTTTAGCGTGTGGCTAGACTGCGATCGTAATGTGGTTGAAACTTTAAAAAAGATCAGTCGCTGTTGACTCAAGGCGCGATCGCGTAGATAAGTTTGCAGTGGGGGATGCTGTTGCAGCCAGGGTTCTAGCGTTGCGATCGCGATCTCAGCAACTACGCCTGCACTGGCGGCGATCGCTCGATAGGGCAACGGATCACGGCTAAATTGCCGATCTGCGCCGTAAGCGTCTCCGGCTTCGAGCAGTGCCACCGGAACATCTCGCTGCTGAGTCTGATCAAAACTGACTAGACGGACACAACCCAGACACACGATCGATAAGTGCTGATCGTTTGACGAAGAGTCGCTTTTAGCCAATTCATCGCCTAGCTGAATGTCGCGCAGCTTGAACGATCGGCTAAAGTCTAAAATCCACGATCGCGCCGTAGGAAATAGATTGAGCAAAATGTCAGCCAATATTGCATCTGCGTGATTAGGAGTTGCCGAAAGATCAGATCCTCTAATATCTGGTAATGGTTTCATGGGGCATGTCGAAAATGAATAGAAACCGTTGTGATCTTCTGTAGTTTCTATAACGATGCGACTCGATCGAGATCCCTGAAGAAGTTACGAATCTTTATAAACCTAATTTTGCAGAAGTCTTCAAACAATTTTTGCATGAAATTAGGCAGACAAGACACCTATCTCACAAAGTCCTTAATCCCTTGTGAGATATGCATCCTGTCTGCCTAAGAGACCAGGAATTTAGTGATTTAGTTTGACGATCGAGTCAGTTTTTTCAACATTACTTGGAGCGATCGCTCAAACGTGATCTGTGTAATATTTATCTACGTATAAGAAGCTATACCCGTGTGTGAATAAGACAGCATCATCATCAGCAAGATTGTGATTCCGATCGCGAGAATTGCTAGAGATCCCCAGCTTGCCGAATTAGAACTAATCTGTTGTTTCAGATTGTCAAGCTTGTTAGGATTTGCCATATCAATTTCTCCTTTTGCCGTTAATCAGTTGTGTAAACAGCATAGAAGAAGAAGTTGAGGAACTTGTGAAGAACTTGAAGAACTCCTGAATTACAAATCTCTACAGGGCTGTTATAGCGATCGCTCACAATACTATGTATTTAATGACACAAAAAGTCTGACTAATTAATTTTTAGAGGTGTTTACTTTGATATATTTATAATGCGTTAGATTACTAATAGAGGAATCGGGATTGTGTTCATCGCTACATCAGTTTTTTACACGAAAGAATTCAATTACCCGTTGCTTGTCAAACAAACCCCATGAATAAAACTTTATCCGCTCGTAAATTAGCGGAACTTGATACCGTCTCTTCACGCACGATCGAGCAACTGCAAGCTGAAATTCAAGACACATATGGCTTTCTGCCGCCGTTTTTTGTCCCTGCCACTCATACGCCTCAAGTCTTTAAGAACCTGTGGCAGCAAACGCTTTCTGCCCATATTCACAATCCTTTGCCTGACACATTTAAAGAAAAATTAGCTGTCTATCTCTCGCGTTTTTGCGCCGTTCCCTATTCCATGATTTGCCACAGTTGTTCGCTCTATGGGTTAGGGGTTGAAGCACGAGAAATCTTAGCGCTGCTCGAATCGCCACCGCCGACCGAGTTAAATATTATTGACCATTTACTCATGCTCTCGGCTCAACCCGATGAACTCAAAACGTGGTCAGAGTTAACACCTGCTCTAGAAGCCAGTTTGCTCGCTTGTGCAAGCTTTATTGCCCTAGAGTCGGAGAACACAAAACCTTGCCGAACTGAGCTAGAGCGCGTGTTAGGAGAAACCAACTATCACTTCTTGATCGCATTCATTGCCTACATCAAAACCTGCCATATTTGGATGGAGGCGCATCCAGACGTAAGCTATGTTAACGATCGCCGCTTTCAAGCCCACTTCGAGAATTTAGTGGTTGATGAGCCAGCGTTACTGGGCTTTTTTGACACCTATTGGAAGCAGATCAAGCGTGAGCAAGAAACTTGGTCAGCCCAGCAAGCGCTGATCGCCGAACGCAGACAAAACGAGTTGGTTTTGAGACAAGTTGCAGAAGAGAGGCTTTATCTTGCCCGTGCAGTCGCTTCGACCACCGAGAGCATTGTGATCACTGATCCCAATCAGCTCGATAATCCGATTATTTACGTCAATCCTGCCTTCACGCGCATTACTGGATATGATGCTCAAGAGGCGATCGGGCGCAACTGTCGCTTTTTGCAGGGTGCAGACACCGATCAACAAGCAGTGGCTCAGATTCGAGCCGCGATCGCCGAGCAGCGCGAAATTAAAATCACAATTCTCAACTATCGCAAAGACGGTCAGCCGTTTTGGAACGAACTAAAAATCGCCCCCGTTTTGTCTGAAGCTAGAGAACTACTCTATTTTGTGGGCATCGCTGAAGACATCACCGATCGAGTCCGCGTCGAAGACGAACGCAAACAAGCAGAACAAAAAATTCGAGAGCAAGCCGCGCTGTTGGATGTCACCACCGATGCCATTTTTGTGCAAGATCTATCTCGCAAAATCTTGTTCTGGAACCCAGGAGCCGAACGCTTATATGGATATCAGTCCGAAGAAGCATTAGGTCAAGATGCCACTGTCCTTCTGCACCCAGAAAAAGCCATCCAACTCGAACAGGCTCAAAAAACGGTGCTTGAGCAGGGAAAATGGCACAGTGAGCTAAATTTGATTCACCGATCGGGCAAAAAACTAGTGGTCGAAAGTCGCTGGACTTTTGTAAAAGACGAGCATCACAATCCAAAATTCATCCTGGTCGTCAGCACTGATATCACCGAGAAAAAACAGCTCGAAGCTCAATTTCTTCACGCTCAACGCATGGAAAGCATCGGCACCCTGGCGAGTGGCATTACTCACGACTTGAACAACATTCTGACCCCAATTTTGGCAGCATCCCAACTGCTGCTGCTCAAAACTAGCCGCGATGATGCCAAACAGCGGCAGTTGCTCGACATGATTCAAACCAGTGCTAATCGAGGGGCGACGCTGATTAAGCAAGTCCTTTCGTTTGCGCGAGGGCTTGAGGGCAAGCGATCGCTGCTTCAGGTGCGCCACCTGATCGCCGAAATTCGGCAGATTATTCAAGAAACCTTTCCCAAAGCGATCGACGTTCATCTCGATCTCGCTAGCGATCTCTGGCTAGTGGTCGGGGATGCCACCCATCTACATCAGGTGTTGATGAATCTTTGCGTCAATGCTCGTGATGCCATGCCAAAAGGCGGAACCCTCAGCCTGATCGCTGAAAATTTGTGGATTGACGAACCCTACGCCCGGATGAATCTAGATGCTCAGGTGGGTTCTTATATCGTGGTCACTGTTGCAGATACCGGAACCGGGATCGCACCAGAGGTTTTAGACCGAATTTTTGAGCCGTTTTTTACGACGAAAGACTTGGGTAAAGGCACAGGGTTGGGGCTATCAACAGTTCTCGGCATTATCAAAAGTCACGGTGGCTTCATCACGGTGAGCAGCACGATCGGAGAAGGCACCCAATTTAAGGTCTACTTACCTGCGGTGAAATCTGAGGAACCGCCTTCAACCCAAGTCGAAGAGTTTGCGATCGGACAGGGAGAGTTAATTCTCGTGGTCGATGATGAAGCCAACATTCGCGAAATCAGCCAAGCCGTTTTAGAAACTTACCAATATCGGGTGCTGACCGCGATTGACGGCATTGATGCGATCGCTCACTATGCCGATCACAAGCGCGAGATTGACCTGGTGCTAATCGATTTGATGATGCCCGTGATGGATGGAGCCACGACTATTCGAGCCTTGAGAAAACTCAACCCACAGGTCAAAATCGTTGCTGTGAGCGGATTGGTGCCTAGCGCTCAAATGCCTGCGATCGGGTCAGAAATCCAGGCGTTTTTGCCCAAACCTTACACCGCAAAAGAGTTGCTAACCTGCATTCAAAGCGTTCTCAAATCTTAAGCAAGTGTGGCTTCTTAATGAGAATATTTGCTAAAAACTGCTAGAAGTTCTATGCTTCTAAAGGTAAATATCAGCGTCGATCGAGCAGCCCTTACGTTGTTCTAGTCAGTCACAATGTCAAATCAAAAAAGGCTGGAAAAATCCATCCTGAATCGTCGTCAATTGTTACAGTGGGGGCTGATTGCCGGGGCTGGAGTCGCAGCCTCCTCGATCGCGGCAACCCGTCTCTTAGGTAAGCGATCGTCGGTGATCATTCCGCCAGTGCCATCTGCTTCGACTGACCGATCGGGAATGAATCCGATGTCGATTTTGCGTGACTTTGACTATGGCACCGTCACCCAAGAAAATGGTCGTACGGTGCGCGAGTTTCGAGTCGAAGCGCAGACTTCCACGATCAAGCTTGACAACGCTCACTCATTCATCACCTGGAATCTCAACGGACGAGTGCCCGGCCCCACATTTCGCGCCACCGAGGGCGATCGGATTCGAGTCGTTTTTTATAATCGCGCTGGGCACTCTCACTCGCTGCACTTTCATGGCGAACATCCCGCCGATATGGATGGCATCAAGCCAGTCAAAAATGGCAGCGTCATGATCTACGAGTTTGACGCAAAACCGTTTGGAGTGCATCTTTATCATTGCCATGTTGCCCCGGTAACTCGTCACATCGGCAAAGGCTTGTATGGCATGTTCATCATCGATCCGCCGCAACCCCGCCCCCCTGCGGATGAGATGGTGCTGATTATGGCGGGCTATGACGTAAATGACGACCAAAAAAACGAGCTATATGCCTTTAACGGACTGCCTCACTATTACATGAAGAATCCGATTCCGATTCAGCAAGATCAGCTAGTGCGGCTCTATGTGCTGAACATGATCGAATTTGACCCGGTGGCGACGTTTCACTTACACGCCAATATGTTTCGGGTCAATCAAACCGGGCGATCGCTCACACCCAGCTATGAAACAGACGTGATCACGATGGGGACGGCAGAGCGACATATTCTCGAATTTAGCTATCACAACACCGGAAAATTTATGTTCCATCCCCATCAAGACAACATTGCAGAAGCAGGCTGCATGGGGTTCTTTGACGTAATCGGCAGCAAAGCATGATCCCGTTTTTAGGAAATTGAGGGAAAGCGATCGAGATTTATTGACAAGTATTCCTATAAAGGGTGACAATAACTCTCACGTTTGATTAATAGAAATCATTTTCATTAAGTAATTTTTCTAACCGAATCTCGTTGCTCTGGTCATTTTCACCTCACTTGGATACATCTATGTCTGTCTTACGTTTCTTCGCCCTGTTCTTCTCAGCGTTTAGCTTGTCAGTTTTGATTTCGTGTAGCAATCAAACTTCAACCCCAACTGCGTCTGCGCCTGCGAGTCCCGTAGCTCAATCAGAGATGTCGCCCCACTCGATGCACAGCGGCAAGCCCAAGATTAATATCAACAACGCAATTTTGTCTGAGCTAGATAAAATTGAGGCCATGTTAGGCGTTCCGGCACTATCTAACCGCATTCAGGCCAGCCGCCCCTATGCAAAAGTAGACGAATTGGTGTCTAAAAATGTGATCACCCAAGCGCAATTTGATCAAGTCAAAGATATGGTGACGATCGAAGACATCCAACTCACAGGCGAAGCCAAAGACGTAGACTTTATGACCAAGTTGGGGCTGATGAAAGGACACATGTTGGTCGCCAAAGAACTGTTAGATCTGCAAAAGCCCGATCAAGCTGAACCCCATATTGGGCACCCAGTCGAAGAGATCTACGCCGATGTCGAAGACCAGCTCAACGATCGCAACATCAAAGAATTTAAGACGGGGTTAATTGCACTGCAAGATACCGTCAAAGCGGGCGCAAAAGATGCGAATAAAGTTGACACCGAGTTTAAGACTTCTATGCAAGCTGTAGACGGCGCGATCGCTGCCCTCCCAGAGACTCAGCGCACCTCGCCTGATTTTGTGCTGCAAACGATCAATGGGTTGTTAGACACCGCCAATTCAGAATATACAGCCGCCATTGCCGATGGTAAGATTTCTCAAGCGATCGAGTATCAAGACTCTCGTGGTTTTGTAATTTATGCCAATGAGCTTTATAAAGCGATCGCACCCCAAATGGCAAAAGACAGAGCCAGGGCAAACACCACCATTCAAACCACAATGGCAGAGCTGATGAAGGCTTGGCCCTCCGTCTTGCCCCCGGCTACCCCAGTCAAAACACCAGTCGAAGTCTCTAAGTTGATTAAGACGATCGAGCAATCTGCTCAAAAGACTGCATCCTCTTGATCTATCAACAATGGAGTGACGGCTTAAACCACTGTCACTCCATTTTTCGATCACCCTACTACTTTTTAACTGCGACTCATGGACTTTAGTTCTGCATTACCGACATTTGTGATTACCCTCCGAGAAGGCGTTGAGGCGGCTCTCGTGGTCGGCATTGTGCTGGCTTATCTCAAAAAAGCCAAGCAGAGCGATTTAAACTCGTGGGTTTATGGCGGGGTTTTAGTTGGTCTATTAGTGAGCGGAGTGATTGGTCAGTTGTTTGGTTGGCTAATTGCCAACTTAGGAACGGTCAACCAAAAATATTCTCCGGTGATCGAGCCACTGCTAGAAGCCGTTTTTAGCCTGATGGCGATCGGGTTTTTAAGCTGGATGCTGATCTGGATGACGCAAAACGCCCGGATGATGAAGCAAAACGTCGAGGGCGCGATCGGGTCTGCCCTCAGCCATCGCGCCGGGGCAGGTTGGGGCGTTTTTGCCCTGGTTTTTTTTGCAGTCTTGCGCGAAGGGTTTGAAACGGTGCTGTTTATCGCTGCAAAATTTCAGCAGGGTTTAGTTCCTGCGCTGGGCGCACTGAGCGGCATCGCAGTCGCAGCAGGCATCGGAGCCTTGCTGTTTAAGTGGGGCGTTAGGCTCAATCTGCGGCTATTTTTTATGGTGATGGGAGCCTTGTTGCTGCTGATCGTGTCGGGCTTAGTTGTCACCTCATTAGGGCACTTTGACACCGCGATGCAAACACTGGCGCAGTTAGATCGCAAATCGGCGGGGCTGTGTTTCTTTCAAGAGCGATTTGCCAAGCCTCAAGACCGCGATTGCATTTTAGGGCCGATGGTGTGGAATACCAGCAAAGTGTTACCCGACGATCGCTTTCCTGGAGTCATTCTCAATGCTTTATTTGGCTACACGCAACGCCTATATCTGGTGCAGGCGATCGGCTATGGCGTGTTCTTAATCACGATCGGCAGCATTTACTTTCAAAGCCTTGCAGGTCGGGCTATTTTCCCGATTCGCAAAGCTCGATCGGCCATTTCTGACTAATTATCTATTTCTGAGGGCGTTTTACTACGATGAGAGAACTCGATATTCAATCGGCAACAAGCCTGCTCAATGCGATCATGGAGGCGGAGCTATCAGGTGTGGTTCGATATACTCACTATTCGCTGATGGTGACGGGCCCTAACCGGATTCCGATCGTGCAATATCTAAAAGCCCAAGCCACCGAATCGCTGCTGCACGCTCAGCAAGCAGGAGAAATTCTCACCGGGCTAGAGGGGCATCCAAGTTTGCGAATTGCTCCGATCGAAGAAACTTATGAACACTCGATCTACGACATTTTGCTAGAGAGCCTCAATCACGAAACGGCGGCTTTAGGTTTATATAAAGATCTGCTAGAAGTGGTGTCAGATGCCAGCATTTATCTAGAAGAATTTGCGCGCACCATGATTGGGCAAGAAGAGCTACACGGCATGGAACTTAAAAAAATGCTGCGCGACTTCAGTCCGGTCACATAACTTGTTATTGACAAAACATTGTCGGAAAAGTTGCCCATCACTTGCTTGACAACTCATACTCATTACGAGTACGCTCTATTAGTAACCGTCGAGGAGCTAATTTTTATGTTGCCTAACCGAGAAGGACAGCACGTTCCTAACGTGACTTTTCACACCCGGCAAAATAACCATTGGGTCGATCTGACCACCCACGATCTGTTTGCTGATAAGACGGTCGTTGTTTTTTCGTTGCCCGGTGCCTTTACACCTACTTGCTCATCGACTCACTTACCCGGCTATAACGAGTTGGCAAAAGTGTTTAAAGCCAATGGTGTTGATGAAATTCTTTGCGTGTCAGTCAACGACACCTTTGTGATGAACGAGTGGGCAAAGAGCCAAGAAGCTAATAACCTCACGCTGATTCCTGATGGCAACGGTGAGTTTAGCGAAGGCATGGGCATGCTGGTCGAAAAGTCAGATCTAGGATTTGGCAAGCGATCGTGGCGCTATTCGATGCTGGTGAAAAATGGCGTAATCGAGAAAATGTTTATCGAGCCAGAAGAACCGGGCGACCCATTCAAAGTCTCGGATGCTGACACGATGCTTGCCTACATCAACGCGCAAGCTGAGAAGCCGAAAGTTGTTTCTCTATTTGTGAAAGAGGGATGTCCGTTTTGCGCCCGTGCTAAGTCAATGCTGACCGATCACGGCATGGACTATGAAGAAATTGTCTTAGGTCGCGATGCCAACTTAAGAGCGTTACGCGCCATCACCGGAGCCGTCACTGCGCCGCAAGTGTTTATCGATGGCAAACTGATCGGCGGGTCTGAAGCCTTAGCTGACTACTTGAGCGTAGCGTAATCGCGAGAAGAACCCTCACCCCAAACCCCTCTCCCGCAGGAGAGGGTCCATAAGTTTAGTAGTGCTTATGAGCCAGACGATCGCCGCTTTTCTGCCAGGTTGCGTGGTGGCACGGTCTGACCTTGAGAAAATCGCCTTTCAAACCGACCCAGCACCAGCCAGATGATGTCGGCTAGCGCTATCGTCACTGTCTCAATCATGGCAGAGGGTTGGTCTAGCCAAAGGGTCGAGAGCGGAATCGTGGCGATCGCGATCACTCCAACGCCTACACAAGTGCTGCGAATTTGCTGAATTGTGTTTAGGGCAGCTCGACAACTGGCGCAGTTTTGGGTGTGAGACTGGTAGCGATCGAGCAGTTGTGCGGGCGATAAAGCCGGAGTCAACGCTTCACCCAGAAACGGATCTGCCTGATATTGGTTGACCCACTGCCGAAACTCTGTCACAAAGCGATCGGCGCTCGTGGGCAGATAAAACGCCTTAGCAAAATTAGAACTGCCGCCCTGACGTTCTAAATAGCGCTCTTGCAGGTGCAGGAAGATTTGATCGTCTTCAAGAATGGCGTTTTGATTGAGGTGAGAATACCAGCGCGGCGTAAGTTTGATGAAGAACGCTGGAATTTTTGAAGAAAACTTAAACGGAAAAATCGCAAATAGGCGGCATTCTCCCTTGCGGGTCGGTGTGGCGTAAACAACTGTAAGGGTTCTGCCAAACTGCTCTGAGGTGAGGTCGTGCCACATTAAGCCCGGAGCAACGAAGGTGGTGTCTTGCCGCCCCAATGTGCCTCGACGCGGACCTTCTGCCCACACGCCCTGAAAGCCCTGGCGATCGGACTTGACGACTTCTAATTCAACAGGGGCAGCGTTAGCGCGATTGCCGACTGATTTGTGATGTGTGAAGGGCAGATGACTAGAGTCGAGGACATTTTCTAATAACGTCAGAGCGTCATAGGGCAAATCGCGAAAGGTGTTGAGACAGACCCATTCAGTGGAATCTTCGAGCGCCTCGACGATCGGAACGGTGACTTTTTCAGCATTTTTTGGCTGACCCGCGTAGACAAACAGCAGACCTTGACGCACAGCCGTGGGCAGCGAGGCAACACAGGCTCTTTTAGAAAGATGAGCCATTCCGTCTGTCGCTTGTTGAGGAATGCGATCGCACTGTCCGTCTCCTGAAAATGCCCAGCCGTGATAGGGGCACTCTAGCAAGCCGTCTTCAGCTATTCTGCCTTGAGAAAGGGATGCGAGACGGTGAGGGCATTGGTCATCAAACACTCGCCAAGCTTGAGTGTGGCGATCCCACCAGATCACAAGATCGCGTTCTAGTAACGTAAATGGGGTCGGCGTTGTCTGATCGAGATCGGCGAGATAAGCGATCAGATGCCAAGCTTCTCGCCAATCAAAGCGAGTCGGGTCACTGCCGCCTGCCGCCACACTATCTGACTGAGCGGATTGAGGCGGTGCAATCTCTGAAATTCTGTCTTCTAAATTCATTGGGACAACGACAAGCGCGACGAAGCTGACTGTTCGATTTTATCGCGTCTGCATCTAATGTAAAGATTTGTTCATTTCTCTGATCGATTTACGCTTGCTTCTACCAAGTGCTATTTCTACAGCGCTTGATGGATGCTCTCAACAAGCATTTCAATAAAGTCAACGGCATCGCCAACAAGCCCCTCATCAATGTTCCATCGACTTCCAATATTAAAAGTTGGGTCTATGTCGGCTTCATGAGCAATTTTGTTTCTCCGATCGACGATCGAAGTTAGTTGTTGCTTAATATCTTTTGCGGGTTTAGTCATCTGAATAGCCATCTCATCCCACAGCTTTTTATCTGAGATGTATCTGATCGCCTCAGCGATTTTGTCTGCTTGCTGAAAGCTCTGATATCCCAGACGTTCCCGGATCTCATCCTCTAACCAAGAGGTATTATTTAGCCTATTTATGAGGCTATTAGAAAGTGTGGGGATCAAAGCTGAAACTGGGTAGGATTGCTGGAGAAATGTATAACCTTGAGCTTGTTGAATTTCATTTTCAAGCCAAGAGGCAATATCGATCGCGGTTAGTCGGTCCTGACGTGCGCCACCCAACGACACTTGAAAGCGTGAGAACGCTGAAGTTGTTGGTTCAGAACGCTGTCCTCGATGAATTTGCAACATTCCCAGCGTCACAACTTCATGCACATAATAATCCAACGCGCTCACAGCAAGAACCAGCGCAGCACGTAACATATCTGACATATCAAGTGCGCCAGTAGCTTGAGCTTTGACAGAGTTATGAAGTGCAATCAGGTCTCGGACGCGACCAATACTGATGCGAAATTGGTCAAGCGCTGACTGCATACGGCGAGCTTTCGGAACTTAGTGCAATGATTTTGTCTGCCAAATCTGAAAAAGTTTGTCTGAACTCCTCCTGTTTCTTTTGGTTGTTGTCCAAAACAATTCCTGTTTGACCCAACTGTTTAGGGGTTAACGCATAAACTGGAGTTCTATGTTCTTGAGATAGAGCAATCAGACTATTGAAGTTTGAAATTTTTGCCAGAGAGAAGCTGCCTTGAATTCCCTGATCTCTGTAAATCTGACTCGGCAGCATCATATGGTTCTGACTCATGATTGGAACCAATTTGTCAGAGACAGCTTGCTCAATCTTCTTGATCCAGGTTTGAAACGCAGCCGTCTCTTTACCTCGGATAATTCGATAGTTTTGAACGATCGTCCCTAAAAATCGCAGAGTTACATCAGGGAACGGATAATTAGCTTCCTTTAAAGTTTGAAGTGAGCTTGCTGACTTTGCCCAGGCATACCATCTTGGCAAGACTTTCGCCAAAGAGTCGATCGCCATTACAGAGAAGAAGTCAGCAGTAGTCGGCACTAAGAAGAAGTCACTGATCATGAGCAGATTTTGGTTAATCGAGCCTAAGCTTGGACTCATATCAATCAGCATATAATCTGCATTGAACTTAGTTGCCGTTTTTTCAAGCAGATCATTGATGGCACCGGGTAGATTCTTGAGAGCTTGAATTGAGCCACTTAATTCTTGAGCAATGCCTAGTGTTACTTCATACTCGGCAAAACCAACATGACCAGGCAACAGAAATAAGTCATTCCGACCTTGTATGGGAACACAATCAACAGCTTCAATCGCTCTCGGCTGTGACTCAAATGCGGGAGCCAATCCTGTCTTGATGTTTGAAGTTGTGTTGTAGATTTCTTGAATTCTCGCCTCGTCATCCTCAGTTTCTTCTCCCAAAGCCATGCCTGTGAGATTACATTGGGGATCACTGTCTACAAGGATCACTCTTTTCCCTTTTGAGGCAAGCATCCAGCCCAAATTGAATGTGGTTGTAGTCTTGCTGACTCCGCCTTTGTGGTTGAATAAAGCAATTTTTTGAACCATTACATCAAGCCTTCTTGTAAATGTCGCGATCGCTGCCTGCCCAAACCTCAAAAGACGAGGTAATTCCTAGCCTCTATCCTTGAGTGTAGCTTGAGGCCTTCTGACCGGAAGTTTACGCCCAAAAGAGCTTGGTGTTTGACCGACAATTCTAATTGCTATCATTTGCCCCAACCCAATCTGCTTGACTTTCTAAGCAATAGCGAAGCGATCGCACCTCTAACCCTGCCAGCATAGGAGCAAGAAGTTATTCAACACATTTCGTAAACGAATTTCGTATATGACAGCACTGCATTAAATTAAAAATCAATTGAAAATATCATTTCATCAGACAAAACTTCTACCTCAAGATAGAAGTAGTTTTGTCCTTTAGATAGAAGCCGAAAGAGAACACTAGCCCATATAGTCCGTTAAGTAAGTCTAAAAGTGAGGATAAAGTCTACGATCGAGCATTTTAACCTTGTGAGGAATTCGATAACTTAGTTATCAGCAAAAAGCGCTTTTATAAATTCACAACTCGTTAGTCTGCCTCTCTAGCTCATCTAAATTTTTACGACTTAAGCTCCTTATAAACCATTCAATATCTAACTTATTGAGACAACTTATGTCCCAATCTAAAAATCTGCCCGTCTATAATCTTGCACAGAGTTCATTTACAAAAGAGGACACAAAATCTACAAAGCTGCGCTGGTTAAATCAAGATATTTCTACCTTAGAAGATACTTTTTCAGATGCACCTGATCTGATTTGTTTGTCTCACTTGCGCTGGGATTTTGTCTATCAACGCCCTCAACATTTGCTAACTCGGTGCGCTCAAGACCGTCGAGTTTTCTTTATCGAAGAGCCATTTTTTGGCCCAGACGAACAAGCCTGGTTAGCCATGAGTCGGCGAGACTCTGGACTTTGGGTCGCCGTACCTCATTTGCCTGAAGGGTTGAGTCAAGAAGCTGCGATCGCACTGCAAAAACAGTTATTAGATGACTTATTTATAACCTGTAGCATTCGCGATTATGCCTTCTGGTATTACACCCCGATGGCGTTAGCATTTACTGATCACCTTCAACCCTTGGCGATCGTCTATGACTGCATGGACGAACTTTCTGCATTTCAGGGTGCCCCGCCTGCTTTGAAACAGCGAGAAATTGAGCTATTTCAGAAAGCGGACTTGGTGTTTACGGGCGGACAGAGCCTTTACGAGGTCAAGCGGCATCAGCATCCTAACGTTTACGCCTTTCCTAGCAGCATTGATGCGCCTCACTTTGCTCAAGCCCGTCAACCGATCGCCGAACCCCCAGATCAGGTCAACATTCCTCATCCGCGCCTTGGCTTTTATGGTGTAATCGACGAGCGCATGGATATCGACCTTTTGGCGGGAGTCGCGGATGCCCGTCCTGACTGGCATTTAGTGTTGATCGGGCCCGTTGTCAAAATCGATCCAGCCACGCTACCGCAGCGTTCTAACATTCATTATCTCGGCGGCAAATCTTATCTAGAACTGCCTGATTATTTAGCCGGGTGGGATGTGGCACTGTTGCCGTTTGCCCGCAACGAGTCTACGCGATTTATCAGCCCCACCAAAACGCCCGAATATCTCGCTGCTGGCAAACCCGTGGTTTCGACCTCAATTCGCGATGTGGTGTGCCCCTATAGAGAACTGGGTCTAGTGCAGATTGCCGATGCCCCGTCTGAGTTTGTGGCAGCCGTTGAAACTGCTTTGCAAACCGCTCGGCAAGATTCTGAGTGGCTCGATCGCGTCGATGCTTTTCTCGCCCAAAACTCGTGGGATAAAACTTGGGCAAGCATGAGCCACCTGATTGAGTCGGCAGTTTCAACAGTCAAAACGCCAACTAGGTCGCCCTCAGACCCCTAATCGCTCCGTCTCATTCATCTATACAAAAGGGTCTTGTCATGTTTGATTATCTCATTGTCGGGGCTGGGTTTGCTGGCAGCATTTTGGCAGAGCGACTTGCCAATCAATCAGGCAAAAAAGTGCTGATCGTCGATCGTCGAAATCACATTGGTGGCAACGCTTATGATCACTACAACGAAGCCGGGATTTTGGTACACAAATACGGCCCGCACATCTTTCACACCAATTCTCGCGACGTGTTTGAATATCTGTCTCACTTCACCGAATGGCGACGCTATGAGCATCGAGTTTTAGCAAGTGTTGACGGTCAGTTAGTGCCGATTCCGATTAACCTGAATACGATCAACAAACTTTATGGGCTAAAACTTAATTCCTTTGAGCTTGAGAAATTTTTTGAGTCAGTTGCAGAACCTAAAGATTCAATTCGCACCTCTGAAGATGTGGTGGTGAACAAAGTTGGGCGAGAACTCTACGAAAAATTCTTTCGCAACTATACCCGCAAACAGTGGGGCATTGATCCCTCTGAACTGGACAAATCGGTAACGGCGCGTGTGCCTACTCGTACTAATCGCGACGATCGCTACTTTACTGATACCTATCAAGCGATGCCGCTCTATGGCTTTACGCGCATGTTTGAAAATCTGTTGAATCACCCCAATATCAAGGTGATGCTCAACACTGATTATCGAGAAATTCGAGGGATGATTCCCTATAAAGAGATGATTTATACCGGGCCGGTAGACGAATTTTTTGACTGTCGGTTTGGCAAATTGCCCTATCGATCGCTCGACTTTAAGCACGAAACCTTAAACGAGTCCGTTCATCAAACTGCCCCTGTCGTCAACTACCCCAACGAGCATCTCTATACGCGCATCACCGAGTTTAAATACCTCACGGGTCAAGAGCATTCTAAAACCAGCATCGTCTACGAATTTCCGAAAGCAGAAGGCGATCCTTACTATCCGGTGCCGCGCCCTGAGAATGCCGAACTCTACAAAAAATATAAAGCCTTAGCTGACGCAACACCCAATGTAGAATTTGTAGGACGACTCGCCACCTACAAATATTACAACATGGATCAAGTCGTCGCCCAAGCCCTTGCAGTCTATGCAAAATTGAGCGATCGCTCTCGCTGGCAACCCGAAGAAAAAAACGGTCACGCCCTCGCAGGAACAGTTCGATAGTTTCACACGAAGTTTATCTACACGACAGATCCGCATGTAGGGGCACAATATATCGTGCCCTACCCCGGCAAATTTGGATTGAAACACAGGGATGAGAACATCGATAATTAGTCAGCCATTAGAACGCTGGCACCCCCACGGCCGCACACAAATTGCCAATGCTCTGGTACAAAAATCTGAAGTCGAACTGTGGGCAGGCGTAGAATGCACGGTGAATCGCGTCGGCGATCAATATTTTGATCAACTAAAACGCAACGGACACGCCGATCGCATCACAGATTTAGATCTATTTGCATCGCTAGGAGTCACAGCAATTCGCTACCCGGTGTTATGGGAACGCATCGCACCAGGAGATCTCAATCAAGCCGATTGGTCATGGGCAGATCAGCGATTGCAGCGATTGCGAGAATTGGACATTGAACCGATCGTCGGCTTAGTTCACCACGGCAGCGGGCCCGATCACACGAGCTTGATCGACCCTGCCTTCGCTCAAAAACTTGCTGAGTTTGCCCAAGCGGTTGCCACTCGTTATCCTTGGGTGCGTCACTATACGCCCATCAACGAGCCGTTGACGACTGCCCGGTTTAGCGGCTTATATGGTCATTGGTATCCTCACGGGCAAGACCCACTCACGTTTGTTCGCGCACTGCTCAATCAATGCCAAGCGATCGTGCTTTCGATGCAGACCATTCGGCAGATCAATCCTGAAGCGCGGCTGATTCAAACCGAAGACTTGGGAAAAGTGTTTAGCACTCCCCTACTCACTTATCAAGCCGACTTTGAAAACGAGCGCCGCTGGTTAAGCTTTGACCTGCTGTGTGGGCGAGTCGATCGCACGCATTCTTTTTGGAATGAGCTGTGTGGAATGGGGATTTTAGAATCCGATTTAGAGTGGTTTCTAGAAAATTCTTGCCCGCCAGACATATTTGGCATCAACCACTATTTGACCAGCGATCGCTTTTTAGACGAACGGCTCGATCGCTATCCATCTCAACTTCATGGCGGCAACGGCAGACATCACTATGCCGATGTTGAAGCCGTGCGCGTCTGTCCTGAAGGCATTTTTGGACACCACAATCTTCTCAAAGAAGTTTGGGAGCGATATGGACGATCGATCGCGCTCACCGAAGTGCATTTAGGCTGCACTCGTGAAGAACAGTTGCGCTGGTTTAAAGAAGCGTGGGATGCCGCAGACCAACTCCGCAAAGCAGGAGCCGACATTCGAGCCGTCACTGCCTGGTCGCTGCTCGGTGCCTATGATTGGAACACGCTCTTAACGCAAAGCGAAGGCTCTTATGAACCGGGCGTTTTTGATTTGCGATCGCCTACGCCCCGCCCTACTGCCCTTGCCGAGATGCTGCGTCACCTGGGCAACTACCAAGACTATACCCACCCAGTCTTGCAAGAATTGGGCTGGTGGAGACGCGCTCAACGACTGACCTACCCACGCACTCAGAGGGTAGATAAAATGCACGCTTCGGAGAACCCGATCGCAATTACTGGAGCCACTGGCACCTTGGGTCGTGCCTTTGCCCGGCTCTGTGAGATGCGGGGTATCCCCTATCGGTTGCTGACGCGGCAAGATCTGGATATCACCCAATCAGAATCGGTCACTCAAGTCTTAGCAGACCTTAAACCCTGGGCAGTGATCAACACGGCTGGATATGTCAGAGTTGACGATGCTGAACATCACTCTCATTTGTGTCGGCAAATCAACACCAACGGAGCCGCACTGTTAGCAAAAGCCTGCGCCGAGCAAGACATCGCATTTGTGACGTTTTCATCCGATCTAGTTTTTGATGGCACCCACACTGCGCCCTATGTTGAGAGCGATCGAGTTGCCCCTCTAAACGTCTATGGACAGAGTAAAGCGATCGCTGAACGATGGGTTTTAAACCTCAATGCTCGTGCCCTTGTGATACGCACCAGCGCCTTTTTTGGGCCGTGGGACGACTATAACTTTCTGACGATCGCCCGTCGCACCCTTGCCGATGGGCAACCTTTTTTTGCTGCCGAAGACGCGGTGATTTCTCCCACCTATGTGCCTGATCTGGTGAATGCGACGCTCGATCTGCTGATCGATCAAGAATGTGGACTCTGGCACCTGGCGAATTTAGGAGCCATTAGCTGGGCAGAGTTTGCTAGAGCGATCGCCCGTCTCACCGGGTTTGAACCGTCTCAGGTTGAAGCCTGTTCTACCGAGTCGCTAGGGTTAACCGCGCCGCGCCCGACTTATACCGCGCTGACTAGTGAACGGGGCATCTTGTTACCCTCCCTGGAAGGCGCGATCGAGCAATATCTACAAGCGTGTGGCTAAAAAAAAACAGCCTATAAAAGGCTGTCAAAAAACGCTCCGAAGCAAGTCTGTCTTTATAAAAGCAAATCTCAACGACCTTGGCTATCACTCATTCCAGTGATCTTCGTGCTTAGAGGGAAGGTACGCGTTTTTAGTGCATGAACTTGAGAGAATATTGAACCTCATTTTCCAAAACCTCGGAGGTTTAAGCCACTCTGTCGGTCATGATGCTTGATTCTTGGTTAAAACCTCCGAGGTTTGCGTAAGTCCTAAAATTTCTCAAGCGTGAGGAACAGAAGACTGTGGCGCAACTGCACCCGTTTGAGGAACCAGTGTCATCACCGAGATTAACTCCATAAATTCGATATATGCCTTGATGTCGATCTGATCAGCCAACAGCATCTCTCGATATTGCTGCTTGATCTGGGTTAATTTTTGCAGTGCTGCCTGTGAGTCGAGTTGCAGTGAGGCTTGCCAGTCGTCAAGCAGTAGTAGTGTATCTAGAACAAATCGTTTGCGACGCTGGTCTAGCAGATTGCGGCACTGGTCAGCAAACGTCTGAGTTTTTTGTCGCACTTCCTCATACACCTCAGAGGGAATTGAACCTTCGATAAACATTAAGCGATGCTCTTGACTGAGTTCTTCAATGCCATCGATCGCCAGTTGAGCATCCTGGGGAAGCAGTTGTTTCAATTCACCCATGCGCTTTGAAGTTGCGGTGATCAGTTTTTTAGACCGATCGCGCCGCCATTTTTGCAAGAGCAAGCCAATACTGCTAGTGCCCAACAAAATGACTAATCCAGCTTGCAAGTCACTGTTGTTTTCCCAATAGCGAATCCAAGCATCGCGGGGGTCGCCCTGCTCATAAACTGCCTGAGCCGCAGGGTGAATGTAAAATAAGCCTTTTTGCAAGAGCGATCGCGGCTCTCCAGTTTGCAGATCTGGATAGAAGGGCGAAAATTTGCGTGACGTAGACAAAATTGCCCAGGTCAGAAGTCCGACTGCTTTCTCGTCCACATCAGGACGGGTTACTAAAACCGTTGCCGTTGACAAAGTAGGAATATCTTGCGCCGGGATGGCAGGACGCGCTGCGTAAGTTCCTGTCGGAATCGTGGCAGTTTGATAGGCACCCGGATCACGAATCACCAGATAATTAATCACCTCTGGCGGTATCGGCAACAGTCGCAAAGCCGGATTGCTGGCTAACCGTTGGCGAAGCTTTTCACTGGCTCCGACACTGCCGACGTAGATTGCCGCATCGATTTGACGGGTTGCCAATCGTTCAAAAACCTGATCAAAACTAGAGCTATCGGCGCGCACCTTTAGTCCGATCGAGTCCATCAACTGGTCTGCCGTAAAGCGAATACCGCTGCCCTGAGACCCCATACCCACCCGTTTGCCCGTTAAATCAGTCAGCGATCGCACCTTAGAATTAGACCGAGCGATCACATGAATCGGCTCGTTTGCCAAAATTGCGACCGCTTGCACCTTACCTTGGCGCATCACGTCAGTGACGACATCAAGCTGCACAAGGGCAAAATCGGCTTGACGATCGAGCAGGCGCTGCAAGTTTTGCCGCGATCCTTCAGAGCTAAGGTTTTGCACATCTACGCCCACGGTGTTTTGGGTAGACACGCCAATCTGTTGAGCTAGACGGTTATAGTAACCGCTCGTGGTGCCACTAGAAATCGTGATGCGATCGGGCTGGCGGCTACAGCTACTCACCCCCATCAAGACGATCGTGCAAACCAGCGAATGAAGTGGAATGCGTCGCCAATGGGTAGCACCGATCGAGAACTGTGTCTGCAACCATGAACGTTTCAGCATAAAAATTAGCGGCATTGCTGAATAGAAGGATGATTTGGGTAGGGGCAATCCCCCCGTGGTTGCCCTCCATACATCAGGATGATTTGGGGTATGGACAATCTCTCCGTGGTTGCCCTTCCTAGGTTGGGAGTAGGCACGGGGGCGCTACCCCTACGTTATTGCATCCTCTCATTCTGCAACGCCAAATCAATGTCAGTTCGACAGAAGTGGTTTGCTCTGGTTGTGAATTCGGGAAGCCCCCTAAATCCCCCAAAATTGGGGGACTTTGAATCAGAGGTTTGGTCTTAAAGTCCCCCAGAATGGGGGATTTAGGGGGCAGAAGCCGCTGACAACGAATCGAAAAAACTCGTCGAACTGACGTTAAATCAGCATGCGTCACAATCGTCCGCGAACTTGGCAATATTTGCGCTGACGATCGGACAGCGGCTCTTGCCACGAGTAAGCAAAATGACTGATTGAATTCACCTGCGGGCCTGCCTGCCGAATCGCCTCCATCTGCATCTCTAAAGGCGGACGATTGCTAATCGATTGCTGCCAAATTCCTGCCAAAACTGGCTTCACTTGCTTTTGGGATGACGCTTGACCTAACACCCGGCGCACCTGATTGACAATGCAGGTCGTGTTGCCACACACGCCATAAGACATGGGATGCCACTCTAGCGACGCAGGAAACCGATCCCACGGCTGCAAGCGCGAGTCGAAGCCTTGACCCACATTTTGATTGGCCTCAGGAAAGAAAACCGCTCCGGTAGGAATGCCTAACCGTTGAGCCGGGGCAGCCCCAGCCGCCAAAAAGTCCACAACGCCCTGCATGGCATGTGCCACACTAAATCGCCACAAGTCCAATCGCAAAATTGCGGCTCGGTTCGCGATCGGAATTCTGCTTTCGTTAACAGCCGGAATGCGCCCTTGCCACATCGGCGGGCCGGGTTGATTGGCATAGAGCTTATCGACCGCCACCACATCCGCCGCGCTGATCGAGCCGCGCTGAATAAACCGCTTGATTAACTCGCGTCCTTTGTCATTTAAGGCCCGTTGCAGAATGGCTTGCTGGGCTGCGTCTCCATAAATCCACAGATCTTTGACTTTGTTGGCAATAGAGGCACCACCCGTGCCGCGCGGATAGCGAATATAGTCAAACAGCATCCCATCGGGGCGGCGTTTAGCGATCGCTGCCACCAGTTGGGCATAATCTTGCCGCGCCTGCGGATTATAAGGATCAATAAACGCTTCATCGGGGTTGAACGCTCCTAGCTCAGTGCTTAACCCCGCGATCGTATTCATCGTTAAGCTAGTTTGCCCCTGACCATTTTTGGCCAGCGCCGCTTCTCGATCTGGTCGAATCGCGTAGGTATAGCCAAAATTCATGCTAAACATCCACGCGTAAACCGATAATCCTCGTTCTCGCCCTTTTTGAATGGCTTGTGCTAGAAGATCGACGTTTTCTGAACCTGGCAGTTTCACCACCGAATTCCAGGCAGTCGGGTTATCGGCTTGCGGAAGCAAGACTTGCCCATTATAAAAGACCTCAACATTGATCTGGTTATAGCCTCGATCGACAATGCGATCGAGCACTTCTTCTAGCGCCCCTGGCTGAATATCGCACGGGTAGAGCCGAATCCAGATCGCTTGAGTTTTGAGCCAATTCTGATTGCGACATTTACGAAGTTGGTCTGCCCGTTCAGCAACCAGAGTTTTGTAATGCTTTTGGGCATTTTTGTCGTCTTTTTGTGCAGCTTTACGAGCCGTCTCTTTGCGGGCGATCCCCTCCGTGGTTTGTTGACAATAGGGGGGAAATTCTGCCTGGGCTGGATGGCTCCAAAACCCTTGACCTATCAACGTGGTGGCGACGATCGCACTCATAACTCGCTGGCGCAGATACCGATGTCTCTTCATGCTTACCGATTGCCCAAATCCCATATAATGCTTAGAATCTCTTCGTGATCTTGCTCGATTAGACTGCACAGGCCCCCTAAAGTCAGGCACCCCGATCGTGATTTTGCCAGACGCTGCCGTCTATAAAATCGAGTCCTAAGTGTATAGGGTACAGGATGAGGCACCCATATAACTTCGGTTCTCAAGTTCTATTGTCTGAGGTGCGCTGGCATTCGCTATATTTCCGATCGAGTGTTTAGTGCTTCTGCTTCTTTGAGAAAAGTAGTCCTGTCAATTCTAGAAGGGTTACGTAAGTGTCAGTTCTCCTATTTTTCCCATCTTCACACTCAATTTACGGATCATTCAAAAAACGATGGCTTCATCAGGTTTCTGTTAAGTCGGCAGACGGAAAACTTCTGCTGAATTTCCAGGTAGGATAAAGAGAAGTCAGTCATGCGAAACGTTGATCGCTTTGTGCTTCAAATCACCCAACATTTGTGACCACGCGACCTCATTGACAACGCTCTCCAGAAGCTTGGGGCAACTTTATGGATGTTTGTGAAGCAAACGATTTAGACTGTCGCGAGGCAGGCCGGTCTCTTCGCCAAGTTTTGATCCAAGCAGGGGCTAATTCATCGAATCTAGCCGCAGAACTCTGGGTCGAACGCTTCCTCAATCATCTCGCCACGGGTTTCAATCACTGCTTAAGTCAAACCGTCCCAAATCTTGAAGCGTCACTTTGGCAGAGGTTAGCCGATGACTTGAGCCAGGCACTAGCAGGAGAAGTGATCGCGATCGCCCTTCCCGCTTCAGATCGCGATCAGTTTGAGATTCAACACACTGCTTTTGTTGAGTCAACTCCGTCAAGCTGTGGGGCTAGAACATCGTTGAATTTAAAGTCTGGCAACCTGATCACCCAGGCTCAGTTAGATCACCTTCAGAGTCAAAGCTGGCAAAGTGCCTGGAAAATTGGCGACCCATCAGACCCGATCGGCTGGCTGATTGTGGCTCCGTTGTCGCTGGCGATCGAGGGGCAATTTGCAGATGTCCTGCTCGCGCAAATGCGCTCAACTCTGGTGCAACGAGCCATCCTTCAAGCCACTCAAGCAGTGCAACAGGCGCGATCGGTGCAGCGGCTCCAGCATCAGTGTCAGCAATTGAGCGATCGCAACCGTGAACTCGCTCATACCAATCAGCTAAAAAGTGAGTTTTTAGCCAACACTAGTCACGAGATTCGCACGCCGCTCACCTCTATTTTGGGCTTTACTCACTTGCTGCGAGAGCAGGGATATGACTTTGACAATGTGCGCCATCACGAATATCTCAAGATTATTCTCAGTAGCGGTCAGCATTTATTAGCCCTGATCAACGATATTTTGGATCTGTCTAAAATCGAGGCGAATCAGCTAGACCTGCAACTCGAACCGATCGAGGTGTCTCACCTGTGCCAAACCGCCTTAAAGCTGGTCAAAGAAGCAGCCAACAATAAAGGGTTGTCGCTTCAGCTAGAGATTCAACCTCAATTGCCGACGCTGATCGCTGACCCGCTTCGGCTCAAGCAGATGCTGTTCAATCTGCTGTCAAATGCCCTCAAGTTTACCTCACGGGGAGCGGTGGGCTTAACCGTGCGAGTGGCGGATGACACGCTACACTTCGTGGTTTGGGATACTGGTAAAGGAATTTCGCCCGCAGAACAAGATCTTCTGTTCAAACCTTATGCTCAACTGGCAAACGCCGTGCCAGGAGAAGGCACTGGGTTGGGGCTTGCCCTGACTCAAAAACTCGCTGAACTTCATGGCGGTTGGGTAACTATGCAATCTGAGTCGAATCAAGGGTCACGATTTACGATCGGACTGCCGCTCATTAAAGAGGCTTCTGTGATTCAGCTCCCAGAAACCCAGACAAACCCTGATCTGAGTTCTACGATCGCCCCCGCTGCTCAAATCGCGACTGCCGCCGACCCAGCAAAACGGACGTTTTCTCTTCCCACTCCGCCAGTTGAAAAGAGACATTTGCCTAAAGCGAGTCGTCCCTACAACATTCTTTTGGTCGAAGACAACTTGCACAACGCTCGGCTGATGATCACCTGTCTGTGCAAGTTGGGCTATGAAGTTACCTGGGCAAAAGACAGCACCGAGATGTGGCAATCCCTCAAGCCACCGTTTCCGGCACTGATTTTGATGGACATTCACCTGCCGGGTGCAGACGGGCTAACGTTGACCAAACAACTGCAAGCCAGCGATGCCTATCGGAGGATTCCGATTATTGTGCAGACGGCAATGGCCATGAAAGGCGATCGAGAACGCTGTTTAGAAGCAGGCGCGATCGACTATCTCTCAAAGCCAATTGATCTGGCAACTCTAGCGCAAATGGTAGCGAAGTATAGCGACGCAGGAAATGAGATCTAGAGTGTAGGGTAGAAGAGAGGTTTTCTTTCATGACTATGCTGCTACAAAAACTAGAGCAACTGACCACTCTATTCGCCGAAATGGAGACAGCAATGATTGCTTACTCTGGTGGCATTGATAGCACATTGGTTGCCAAGATTGCTGTCGATGCTTTGGGCGATCGTGCGATCGCCATTACCGCCGAGTCTCCTTCTCTATTGCCCGAAGATCTAGAAGATGCGCGAGTTCAGGCGGCTGAGATGGGGATTGCTCATAAAGTTGTGCAAACTCACGAGATGGACAACCCCAATTACAGCAGCAACCCAGTCAATCGCTGCTATTTTTGCAAAAGTGAGTTGCACGACACGCTGAAACCGATGGCAATGCAGTGGGGTTATCCCTATGTGGTAGATGGCGTGAATGCGGATGATTTGCACGACTATCGTCCTGGCATTCAGGCGGCAAAAGAACGCGGGGCACGATCGCCCCTTGCCGAAGTCGGAGTCACCAAAGCCGAAGTGCGCGAACTCTCAAAACATCTCGGTCTGCCCTGGTGGGATAAACCGTCTCAACCGTGTCTGAGTTCGCGGTTTCCCTATGGCGAAGAGATTACGATCGCTAAACTTCAGCGAGTCGGACGATCGGAGGTCTATTTACGAAAGTTGGGTTGGCAAAATTTGCGCGTTCGTTCAGAGGGTGACACCGCTCGCATTGAGGTATTGCCCGATCAGGTTAAAGAGTTTGTGATCCAAACCGATTTGCCTCAACTTGTCTCAGCCCTTCAGTCCTATGGGTTTCTCTATGTAACGTTGGATCTAGAAGGCTACCGCAGCGGCAAGCTCAATCAGGTACTAGAACTTGCTGCGGCCAATCAGAAATAATAGTATTTTAGGACGGAGAAATGAGAGTGAGATTGGGAAAGTAGGTGCGGTAGCGATTGGCATCACGGGTAATGAGTGGCAACTGTGAAACCGTGGCATGAGCGCCAATGTAAAAGTCAGGCATTGGCGCAGTTTTGGTGCCACCGCGACGACGATAGATGAGGAAGCTTTGCCCTGCAAGAAAGGCGGCTTCCCAGGGTAAAGCGAAGCGTTGAAAGAGAGTTTCGGGGAGTGCAGCTAGGAGTGCGGCTTCTTGGGGAAATCCAACGGCGATTTCGGCGTAGATGATCGGGTTGATAGCAAGTTTATCTTGGCGAGCGTAGGTCGTAAGTTGATGGGTTGACCAGCTAAACCAATTTGGATCGTTGGTGAGGATATCGAGAATGATGTTGCTATCGACGAGGACGGTCATGGGGTTTCGCCATCGCGTGTGAGGCTAATGATTTGATCGGTGGTAACGTGCTGAAGCGTTCCACGCATGGTGGCAACCCAAGTTGAGATCGGATCGGCGGGTTGTTTTTTCTTGATATAGAGGCGGTTGCCTTCTATTTCAAGTTCGAGTTCGGTTTCGGGTAGAATTCCAAATTGATCGCGGATTTCGGGAGGAATCGTGATCTGTCCGTCTGGAGTGAGGTGCATGGTGAGCAGGTTACAAGATGGGGCGTGATTTGATTTTAGCCCTTCAATCCTACGGGTTTCTCTATCTCACATTAGCTCTAGAGAGCTACCGCAGCGGCAAGCTCAATCAGGTGCTAGAACTTTGCTGCGGTTAATCAGAAATAACCGAGAGGCGCGATCGCTGCATCACCACTGATCGACCATGATAGTATCGCGACTCAGTTCAAAGGTTATATTAATGATCAAATCATAGCTTTGGTTGCTAAATGAAATCGTTTGCTCTAACCTGTGCTTTAACTGCACTGGTATCGTCACCTTTTCTGCTGGCTGCTCTATCTTCTACGGCAAAAAACTGCGATCCCGCCTATCCGAGTGTTTGCATTCCTTCCCCGCCGCCTGACCTGGATTGTAAAGACATTTCTTATCGCAACTTTAAAGTGTTGTCTCCCGATCCGCATCGGTTCGATCGCGACAAAGACGGCATCGGCTGTGAGAAAAAATCATAAGCAAAGCGCTTACACAATCAAGTGTGCGAACAATTTCTACCAGCGTTGAATTGTTTTTGCTAAATCTTGCAGGTTTAGGTAGTCCACAACAAAGCTTTTTTGAAGTAGCTCAAGCGGAATGAATTCGTCATATTTTTGCAGTTGAGGAACTTCGTCTGAGTTGAGCAACTCATCCGCGTTCAGTCGTCTTTCTGTCAGCGATCGGATCTCATAGTCCAGACTTTCTAGCTTGCACTTACCGAGTCTGACGATTAGGAAATAGGGCGATCGTGCCTTGATGCTTTTTAGCCCTAATGTCTCTTTGCAGTAGACCCGCAAAAAGCGCTCCAGTGTGCGAAAAGCCATCGTGCCTGCCCAGGGAAAAATGCAGCAAAGCGCTTCATCTAGAAGCACGATCGAGTGATTGAATAATCCCGTTTTGTGTGCCAACCCGCGAGCTAACTGCAATCGCTGCTTTGCGCCTGCTTGCAAATATGAATAGTCAGTAGACTCTTGCAGAACTTGCCGCATGCGTTGCAGCACCCGATCGTGAATCTCGCCTGCACTGCCTCGCCAAGAACTAGAGGTTGCAGTTTTTTGACTCACTTGCACCGCAATCACTTTTTTCTTGGCATCGACTTCTAGCACTTCCCAAACTCGTCCTGCTAGAGAGATGCGATCGCCCTCTCCGGGCGGCACGACAATGCTGCCGATGGCTTTTCCGTCGCGTTTAACCACGTAATCTTCAACATCAGGGAAAATGGCGTAAAACTTAAAATTTCGGGCGATCTTTTCGCCTCGCAATCCGATAATCAGCCCACCTTCAGCCGTTTTCTGGATGTGATCAATGTCGATTAAATGCCTCAATAACTGCCGAAAATCATTTTGTGAAATGGCACGAAACGGCGGCAGTGTTAGCACCTGTTCAGCCAGCGCCGAGGGTGAAAGCTCTCCTCGCGAAGCCAACACGCTGATCGTTTGGTGATAGAGCAAACTAAACGGATATTGCATCGATCGAGCTGGCTCAATCCACTGCTCTTCGAGATAAAGCTGAATGACCGCAATGCACTGCAAAAGCTGCCAGGGCAACTGTTCGGGCAATAATTCTTCACCCGTGGGTCGCTCTTCTGCACAGACAAACCGCATCTCAGCCGCGCCACCTCGTCTGCCCGATCGCCCTAATCGCTGCAAAAAGCTGGCAACCGAAGCAGGCGCTTCAAGCTGAATGACGCGATCGAGTTGCCCCAAATCAATGCCCATTTCAAACGTCACCGTCGCGGCAGTTACGGCTGGCGTATCAGGTTTTCGCATCGCCGTTTCTGCGGTTTCTCTCAAAGCGGCTGAAATGCTGCCGTGATGAACGTGATAAATATCGGGAAATCCTTTAGCGTGGGCGATTTCTCGCAGTGCTGCGATCGCCTCTTCAGTTGCGGTGCGCCCATTGGCAAAAATCAGACATTTGCGCCCTTGACTTTGATTAAACAGATGCAAATGATAAGGGTTAAACGCTGAATCTTTGGTTTCCCCGATCGCTCTCACAACCATTCCAGGATCATAGAAATGCTCTAGCGAAAGCTGAATGTTGCGCTGCCCGTCTTCGATTTGTGGCGTACTCACCGATCGAGTGGTGCCCGATCGCAGCCAGTTTTCTGCCAGTTGATAATCTCCCAGCGTTGCAGAAAGTCCGATTCGGCGCGGTTGATTGTGAGTGAGTTGGGCGAGACGCGAAAGCTGACAGAGAATCTGTGCCCCACGATCGCTGCCAATAAAAGCATGAATCTCATCAATCACGATAAATCGCAAATCGCCAAAGACGCGATCGAGATCAGCGCTTTTATTAATCAGCAGACTTTCTAATGACTCTGGGGTGATTTGCAAAATGCCGCGCGGATCGGTGAACAGCTTTTTTTTGCGGCTTTGAGTCACGTCTCCGTGCCACGCCCATACGGGAATATCGGCGTATTTTAAGAGATCAGTTAAGCGATCGAACTGATCATTAATCAGTGCCTTAATCGGGCCGATATACATCGCACCCACCGACTGAGGAGGATTTTCACACAACAACGTCAACACGGGTAGGAATGCTGCCTCTGTCTTTCCAGATGCCGTTCCTGCTGCAATCAGCAAATGATTGTCTGTATCGAATACAACACGACAAGCTTCGATTTGAGCCTGTCTCAGATCAGTCCAGCCATTGCTATAAATATAATCTTGAATAAAAGGAGCAAGACGCTGGTAAGAATTCTGCATGAACACTAATTCTCAGTAAAGTAAAATCACTGGTAAACCTTGAGAAATTAAAAACCTAAAACTAAATCAGTTCAGAGTTTTCAATCACTAATACTTCATTCAGCTTTTTTTGCGGCTCAAGTTAAGGCAGGGCAAGGATCGTCACATTCTACGCTCAAGATATCGTTTTGGTCAAAATCCTTTTATGATAAATAAAATCTATCTTCCGATGGATTGAGAGACCGCTCCATTGTTAGATAACCTGCACAAGGCTCACAATTTTAAAGCGATGAGTCCTAAATATAGTCAGATACTCACGGAGACAAAATTTACTATGCTGAGAAAAATCGTGGCTGCTAGTGTTATTGCAGTTTTGACAGGCTATGCCTTACCGGGAGCGGCCCAATCGATCGATACCAATCTCGCTCAAACCCCAACAACACCTACAGAAACTCAGCCAACGACACCTACAGAAACTCAGCCAACAACACCCTCTACAGAGACGACTCCTATAACGCCTTCAACCACAACTACAGACCCGATTAAAACCCCTTCTACCGAGACGCAGCCGACGGCTCCTACCGAGACGCAACCGATGACTCCTACCGAGACGCAACCGACGACTCCTTTGCCATCTACTCAGCCAGTCACCCCAGAACCCACGACCACGACCCCATCTACTACTCCGTCTGCTGAGGTAAAGCCCGGCGACGCAACGGCTACAACAACGGTGCTCTCAGAAGAAACGATCACGGGCATCAAAGAAGTTTCATTTCCGACCCCGCCCGTCACGCCTGCCTTTTTTACATTGCCGATCGAGCTTCGGGTTGTGAAAGATCCGGCAATCACCAGCAATACGCCGATCACCGATAAGAATGCTACTGACCTTTCAGCCTGGTCAAGTGCGATCAGAGCTTGTGCGATGGATAGACCTGCGTTTGTCCGCATGGTCGGTGATCAGCAAGTGCCCTTCATGGTCAATGGCACCGAAGGGAAAGTCAGACTGAATGCAAACGACAAGCCCGTTTGTAGTGGTTAATTTTTTCTAAGTCATTCCATTGGCTACTTAGAAATTTCTAATGATCAGGGAGTCGATCGCGATCGGCTCCCTGATTTTTTGGGGTGCGATCGCTTTAGCAATGCTTTTGTGAATGGGTCATTTGTCATATATCTCATGTGCCAAATGACCCATGTCAAATTAATCAAGATCTAAAGACGTGAATTCGACGACTTCGTTATCAGTCCATCGCGCCCCCTAAATCCCCCAACTTTGGGGACTTCAAGTCAAAATTTCCGGTTCAAAGTCCCCCATTCTGGGGGATTTAGGGGGCAGAAGCCGCTCTTGACGAATCGATAAATCTCATCGAATTCACGTTAAAGAGTGAATTCTGCAAACTCGCCGTTGGGTTTTGCTTGGGCAACTTTGCTGACTCGACTCGGTTGAAAATCTGAACGCTGCAAAAGTTGACTTAGAGATAGGTGAGGGTTTTGATGCAAGATATTTAACACGCTCATAAAATCGCGCACAATCTCACCGGGAGTCAACAATTTATCAGCCCCGACTCGATCGCTAATCACGCTCAAAAATTCCTTTAATTCCTGCGACGAGAGCGTCTTGCTGTAGTCGTAGTGGTGCTTGTGCATTTCTGCTAATCGTTGCAGCAATTGCAAAACTTCAGATTGGCTCAACGGCTCTAAGCGAATCACGGGCGCGATCGTATCGACCATGCCACTCTGACTAACTAACGCACTTTGAGCCGTGCGCCGTTGCCACGCCGGGTCACTATAAAGCCCCCGTCGCGGATCTTCTAAAAATTGGGGAGTGCCTCCAATCACGATCCCCAAATGTGACACTCTACCTTGCATCACATCGTTAAACATCGCCAGCAGTTTGTCGTAGTTATTTTGACGAGACACCGTAGTTGAAATTTTTAGCAGGTGAATCACTTCATCTAACACAATGATCAGACCTTTATAGCCAATGTCTGCAACAAATCGAGCCAAAAGCTTGATGTAGTCATACCAGGTATCATCGTCAATAATTACCCGCACCCCTAACGCAGCTTTTGCCTCTGTTTTGGTCGAAAATTCTCCTCGCAGCCAGCGCAATGCTGACTCTTTCTTGAGATCATCATCACTGCGGTAGCCGGACCAATAAGCAATGATTACGTTTGCAAACTCAAATCCATTTACCAAGTCTGCAACATCTTGAGTGACGGCTCGAATTTTGGCTTCTATGTGAGCATCAAACCCCCGATCACTAGACTTCAAACCTGTCTCCTGTGCCACTTGAGTTTGAATTCCGGCAATCCAGCGCTCTAAAATCATGGTCAACGCACCGCCATCAGGTCGGCTCTTAGTCGTGAGATTATGCATCAGTTCTCGATAGGTCGCGAGGCTAGAACCATTCGTTCCGGCGAGGCGACGATCGGGCGTGATATCGGCATCTGCAACCACAAACCCTTGCTCCACGGCATGACTGCGGAGCAATTGCAGCATAAAGCTTTTCCCGGCTCCATAACGCCCGATCACTAGGCGAAACGTCGCACCGCCCGCCGCAATATTACTTAAGTCTTGCAGCAGCGTCGCGACTTCTTTTTCTCGCCCCACAGCAATGTGATCTAGCCCCAAGCGGGGAACAACTCCTGCCCCTAATGCGTTGAGTAAAGCAGTGGAGACTCGCTTAGAGAGTTGAGACGGTGCCATAGAGTTGCGCGTGAAGTGAATCGCAACCAGCGTATCACTGCTGATAGCGAACGATCGCTTTATCAACGTTGGGAGCTTGCCCGAAAGCACACATTTAAAAAAGATCTGTGAAGTCTCGCTTTACTTTATGCAGTTTTTAACTCAGTGCCTATACTAATTCTTAGATTAGATTTATCTAATGAAATGAAAACTTGAAAATCGGGGATCTTTTATCTGCTAACTCTTTGAATAATCAGGACTCCTAAAGGACTTTCAACCGACGTGCGATATATCACTCACTTCAGCAAATTTATCGAAGATCCTCCGCCAAAACTCGTAAGTTAGAGCGATTTTTCCCGGAAATCCGTTAAATGCTCAGTAGTAATAGCACAGTAGGAATGATTAAGTAATTACTAGCAAAATACGGATGAGTTGTCTGGAACCATCCCCCATGTCATTTCACTCGTTCCTGAATGTATCGCTCATTATCCCGCCGGCGGAGTAGTCTCATGTTTCAGCAATTTACAGCAAGACTCGTCACCCTAAGCACGATCGCAACCCTCTCTTTTTCGTCTGCGGTGAACGCCGTCACAGTCTACCAGATTGACGATGGAAAGAGTGAGGCTGCCGTGGGGCTGACTCCCAGTTCTTGTACTGCGACTTCCCCTCCGATCCCTAGAACCAATCCGCCCCCCGTTTTTGGCGATTTGCTATGGCTCAATTCTTTCAACACCAGAGCCGGGGGCGAATTTATTGACTCGATCGATGTCGTTTGGGGCGCACGGGTCACTGATCCCTGCACCAAAACCGAATTGCTTGACAGCGGACTCTCAAATGAACCCGCAAAAGTTTTTTTATACACCGACGCTAACGGAGACGGACAGCTAGAGCTTTTAGCTGAAAAAGATACGATCGTTCGCCCTCCTGATCCAAAGCGTCCTGACATTTTTTCTAGAATTGTGCTTGACCAACGCCAGCAAGTCAGTGGAACTTTCTATGTAGCGGCTCTGTTTCCTAACCAGCTAGAAGGACAATTTCCGGCGGCTCTCGATATTCCACCCGCTGGCACACCTCCTAGAGCCGGGAAGTCTTGGCTAGCTTTTAGCACCTCTTCTGGCACCTCTACCAGCCCGTATTTTGCTCCTAGCGTCGATCCGCTTTTAAAGCTGACCAATGATAACGTCTACACTGCGGGTTATTGGCTATTGCGCGCCAACGGCAGTGCAGCCCCCTTAAAATCGGTTCCAGAGTCAACGTCAGTGATTGGTTTGGTGGCGATCGCCACTTTGAGCGCCGGAACGCTGCTCAGACGGAAACCAAAATCTTGATATCTCCCTGATTGCGGACTCGCTCTCTTAAGCGGTGGCGCTATGATATTGAGCATTAGTTGCAACTGCGAACCTCTTCCGTAGAAACACAAAAATGCTGACAATGGTGACAACGGTTGTGACGATCAATCTGCTCTTAGCGCTAGGCTGCTTTTATATAGCGTGGAAAGTGTGGCAGTTTAGACGAGCGATCGCCACCGCAGCCGATGCCCTGCTGATCGCCGAGCAACACACCCACGCTGTGCTACACGGTGCCCCCGACGCGATTCTCAGAGGGCAGATTGGGACTCACCAGCTTCGACAGAGCTATCAGAAATTAGAACCTCAATATCAGCAAGTCAGACGAGCACTGGCACTCTTGAGTTTAGGGCAAACAGTTTGGAGACGGCGCGCCCAATTTTTGCCTCTTCCAAAAATGTCTCAGCGAACCTTTAGAACGTCGAAAAACAAACCGAGAAAATAATCAACGGTGCCCCTTTACCCATAAATTTCCTTTTGCAAGGGTCTTAGCTCCCAATCTTGAGATACTTTATAGAAGACAGACGAGTCAGTGGCTCTACTGAAATCTTTGAGATCTGTCCTATGGCTTGGAAGGATTCAGCAAGACTCTGGCAGAATAGGGTTAACTTACCCAAACGCAAGGTCTGAGTAGGTGTTAACAAAGGATTAGTGCGAGAATTATGTCAAACAATCGTTCTGGATTTTTGGGAGGAATAATCATCGGAGCTACCTTTGGAGCGATCGCAGGTCTGTTGGTCGCACCTCGTACCGGACGTGAAACTCGGCAGCTAATCAAAAAATCTGCTGATGCTCTCCCAGAGTTGGCAGAAGATTTATCAACGACTGTGCAACTTCAAGCAGATAGACTCTCAGAAACCGCTTTACGAAACTGGGATGGCACTTTGGGGCGGCTACGCGAAGCTGTTTCTGCGGGGCTAGATGCGACCCAGCGCGAACACCAACTGCTCAACCGCACCGAGGTGGAACCACCCACTGACTCTCAGCCTCCTTTACGCGATCGTTTGCTATAGGCGAAATCTGGTGATTGATCCCATCTTCTGGTTAGGACTCTCGATCTTATTGGTGGCGGTGAGCATTGCTGCCGTCTTGATTGTCATGGTGCCTGCCATTCAAGAGTTGAGCAGAGCCGCTCGCAGTGCCCACAAGCTGTTTGATACGCTCAATCGTGAGCTTCCTCCCACGCTAGAGGCGATTCGGCTGACGGGGCTAGAGATTACTGAACTGACAGACGATATTAGTCAGGGCGTTCAGAGTTCGAGTCAGGTCGTTAAGCAGGTTGATCAGAGCATTAGCGGGGTTAAACAACAAGTCCAGAAGGCTCAAACTACAAGTCGAAGCGTGTTTGCCGGAGCCAAAGCTGCTTGGAAAACCCTAACTCAGCCTGCTCCCAAAACGAGACGTGACCGCCTTTCTTCATCCACACGTAACTCGATCGATTTGAACGAATCTCGTCGCCCTGAGCCTAATAGTGAACCCCTCGATCGACCCTATGCCTCTCCAGGCTATCTCGCTTATCCTGAAGTCGATGACTTAGGCAATGAAATCTTGGAGTTAGACTCCCATTCGTCAGAGGTGGCTAGAAACGGACTTCGCGATCCTCTGAGAGACACCCACGATCGCAGTGATCAACAACCGACTCGGAGTGACAACAATTTTTAGTCTTTCTCGGCGTGATGATCACAGGCACCTGCAATGGGTGCCTTTTTTAGGCAAAATTTATCAAGCAAATTGACTCGGTTCCCCTTAGCCTCCTAATATTAGATTAGAGTGAACAAATGTAAAGAAAGGTAAGCCTGACTACGCTTGCCGCTGTGATCCCCTCAGACATCCGTTCATCTCGTTTAATGACCCCTATCTCAAACGTCAATGCACTATTTTTTGAGTCGCCCTTTTTGGAAGGCAGTCACCGTCTTTTGTCTAACGCTCTCGATCTGGACGATCGCTCCCGCAGCCCAGGCTTATAACAACCCAGATTTATTGCCCGATCAGCCCACAAATGTGATTGACTTGGCAAAGATCTTAACCGCAGTCCAGGAAGAGACGCTCTCTAAGAATCTGGGTGAATTTGAGGCCGAGACGGGTTGGAAACTGCGGGTGCTAACTCAGTTTGATCGCACTCCTGGCACTGCCGTTAAACAATTTTGGGGACTCGATCGTAAAAGTGTGATGCTGGTCGCCGATCAGCGAGGGGGCAACATTCTCAACTTTAGTGTGGGAGATGACTTCTTCCCCCTGCTCTCACGGACTTTTTGGATCGAGCTGCAAACCCGATTTGGCAATCAATTTTTTGTTCGTGAAAACGGGGAAGATCAGTCAATCATTCAAGCCTTAGATGCTGTCAAACTGTGCCTACGTCAAAACGGCTGTAGCGTCGTTCCGGGGTTGCCGAGAGAACAGTGGATTCTGACACTCGTAACTTCGACGATCGGAGGCGTGATTTTTGGATTTGCCGGGCAGCCTCGCAAAGGTCAAGAAGGTCAGGGCTTTTCGTGGCAGTGGGCGCTGATCTTCTCGCCGCTTTGGGGCATTTTGTTTCTCGCGTTTGGGGTCGGCCCGGTGGTGACTCGCACGTCTGACTGGCTGCCTCTGTTTCGCAATGTGTCAGGGTTTGCATTGGGTGCACTGGTGGCATTTTTAGCTCCAATGCTTAGAAAATCGTCTGCCCCTGAACTGTGAGAATTCGGTTCTCAGGTTAACGTCAGTTCGACAGTAGTCGTTCGCTTCGGTGATGAATTCGGGAGAGCTACCTAAATCCCCCGGTTCAAAGTCCCCTAATTTGGGGGGATTTAGCGGGCAGCCCGGACTGGCAACCGCAGCGAAAAGCTTCATCGAATTCACGTAAAATTAACACCCTGATCACGACGTTGAGCGAAACCGGGTTGTTGCCACGCTCTAGCGCTTTCTGCTCCTTGCCGCCTCAACAAATGCCTGAAATAATCGCTGATGAGCAGGATCTTGAGCCGACATTTCTGGGTGCCACTGAAGAGCAAACATCCACGGATGATGTTGATGCTCGATCGCTTCTATCACTCCATCAGAGGCTTTCGCTACCACTTTCCATTCAATGGGCAGATTCCGTACGGCTTGGTGATGCCAGGTGACGATCGTCGCTTGGGTAGTCCCCAAAATGGTCGCTAGTCGGCTTTCGGGCAGAATATCAACCTCATGCTGAGTCGGGCGACGGGGATGATCGAGCCGATGCGCGATCGCGGTTCCATAAATATCTGGCACATGCGTCACCAAATCGCCACCACTCGCAACATTAAGCATTTGCATTCCCCGACAAATTCCTAGCACGGGAATCGAGGCGGTTAGCGCTAGTTTCGCTAAGGAAAATTCAAATTCGTCTCGATCGGGGTCAACCGAATAAATCGTCGGGTGAGCCATTCCGCTATAGAGCGTCGGACTGATATCACCACCTCCGGGCAAAATCAGTCCATCTAATATGGCAAGAATCTGTCTGAGATCGGGTTGATTAGGCGGCAACAAAATTGGAGTTCCGCCAGCCGCTTGCACCGCATCGACATAAGTTCCGGGTAAGCAGAGTTCACCTGCTTCGTTGCGGCTATGATTTGGGATTCCGATGATTGGCGAAGCCATGATTGCAAGGTGAAGAGTCCGACTTCTATTGTGCCTCCTCTACTTACTATTCTGCCCTTAGCTAGATGCGCTTGTATAAAAACGCAACGCAAAGCGCCAGAAAAATCGAGACGCAAAGAGAAGCGCGATCGCCAGCAAAGCCGCTGCGATCGTCCACCCTAAATTCGTTCGACCCAACATCGCTTCTGAAGGAATGGTTGTCAGAAAGGCCACGGGAACCACAAACGTGAAAAAGAATCGATAGGTAGCCGGATATGCCGCCATCGGAAATCGACCCGCTTCGAGCAATCCTCGCAGCACCTCAGTGACGTTATAGATTTTTACAAACCAGATGCTCGTCGCCCCTAACATAAACCAGAGGCTATAGAGAATCGCCAACCCAAAAGTGAGCGGAATTAAACTCGACAGATAGTTTTGCAGCCCAACTCCCAGACGACTGCCCGCATAGATGACAACAATCAGCCCGAATATCAAATCAGGTAAGCCCCACGGAGACAGCGTATGAGTTGACAGCCAAAACTGTGAGCTAATCGGCTTGAGCAAGACAAAATCCAGCGTTCCTTGCTGCACATGGCGCACGATGCGATTGAGATTTGGAGCCAAAAACGTCGCCGAAAAGCCTTCTAGCAGCGTGAACACTCCGACCACAATCAGGGCTTCTTCCCATCGCCAACCCGCAAAGGTGTAGCCCGTTCGGTAGAACAAAAACAATCCGAATAGACTCCCAGCAAGTCCGCCCAGACTGGTGAATGCTGCTACCAAAAAGTTTGTACGATACTCAAGTTCTGTCGCGATCGACGTACTCCAAAACAGCATCAACAAATCCCAGTATCGCTGCATACTAAGCTCCCATTCCCGAATATTGCTTAAGTCCTTTGCGCCAAAGCCACCGATTTAAGACAAAGAACACCACGCCCCAAATCAGCATCACGAGAAACCCTTGCCCAATATTTGTCGGCAAACCTACTAAGATGCTGGCCGGAAAATTAACCAGATAGGGAAACGGCGTAAACAGTGCGATCGTTCTCACCACTGGCGGAAACACTTCTAACGGTGCAATCACGCCCGATAAAAATAAATAAAACAAAAACCAAAATTCTTGCAGCGAACTTGCACGCTCCGTCCAAAACGACAGCATCGCAAACGTGTATTGAATGATGAATTGCAGTGCGAACGCTAACACAGTCGCAATTAGAAATAGTAATAAGTTAGTAGAACTCGGTAGCCAGAACGCGGCAGGATATAGCCAGAAGAATAGCCCAATTAATAAAAACGCAAACGGCAATCGCGCAAATTTTTCTGAAATGTGAGAGATGACGTGATAGAAAACAGGGTCGATCGGCTGCATTAATCGAAATGACAATTTGCCTTCAACGACCTCTCGCTCAAACTCCCAAATCACCCAAACAACGGTTAACTGTCTGACGAGAAACACCGCCAAAAAATAGCGGGCAAAGTCGGTTGGAGACAACCCAAAGTTGCCTTGCTGGGCTGCCTGAGTCCATACGCCCATGAGAATGATCGGCAACGAGCCAGACAGCACCCACAAAATGAGTTCTGCGCGATACTCCACCATATAGGCGTAGTAAACGAGCAGCATTGTTTTAATCACTCTAAAAAGTCGCTTCATCGCTTTTGATTAATTGATGTGCATTAAATGTATTGAAGTTAATTGTCTCGATAAACATCTTGACGATGAGCCATGATCACAATGGTAATGATCGAACTGGTTTGACTAAACTCACTCGTATTTTCTGCATTCGTTTGGCTGCTTTCTTTAACTGTATAAATGACCCGCCAGTCACCCACTCGATAGCGAAAATAACCAGCATATACACCTTTAAGTTTTTGATGTTTGCACGGCTGTATGGGTCTTGACGTAACTGTTCAAAACAGCGATTTAACCGACGAACTAAAGAAGGGTCTGCCTGTTCATAAAACTTCTGTGCTTTGCGTGTGAAATTTAATTCAATCATCTCTGCGGATGCTGTCGAAAGACACCACTTCTCCCACATCAGCCTCTTGTACTGCCTCAAGAAATGCGGCTTCGAGACCCGAAATGTTCAATAATTCCTGAGTAGCTTCATTGACCTCACGATCTTCCAAGTAGGCTAAAAAGTCACTGGCGACTCGCAGCCGTTCAGGAGAAAGCTGTCTGAGACGCTTCTCTGCTTCCTGTAAAAGATTGATCGTTTCTTGCGCGGATTCCATTGCGAACCTCTTTGGTAATTTGAGCGTTTGTAGGGATTGTTTATTTCACATCTTCGCTCACGCCTTCAAGAAATGCGATCGCGCCTTTTGCCCAAACATTATTTTCTGCAAAGTGTTCGCCGACTTTGACACCTGCTTTTTTGCCGCCCTTCCAAAGCCGCTTGAGGCTGAGGAAGTTTTGCCAGCGCTGCGGGTCTTGCGCTTCGATCAGTTTCGCTTCTACTTCAATGATTTGAGGAACAGCGATCGGGTCTGCAAGATTGGGATATTTCTGCTGGAGTTGATCAACGAACTGCTTGTAGTCTGTTAGTAAGATTTCAAAATTTTGCTCTGTCGTTGACTGATCTTGCGTAATGATCATGTCTCCTTCTACATTGCCTGCAACTCCACCTGAAACAGAACCGTGAAAATTTTGCTGTACTTTAGGAGTGTTGTTCATGAGTCGTATGCCTCGCTGCGATGTTTGATAGTGAGAATGGAAACGATCTGGATGTCATCGTCGATCGTATAAAGAACGCGATAGTCGCCTGTGCGAAAACGGTAGATGCTTGCAAAGTCGCCTTTAAGTGGCTTGATGTTGGGATGTATGCGAGGATTTTGTTCGAGATGGATGAAGCATCGAGCGACTTTTTTGGCAGTAGCGCGATCGAGCTTGATGTAGAGTGCTTCGGCATCTGGATGTAAGACGACTTCATACATCAGAACGAAGTTCTCTCCAGTTTTTGAATTGACTGGTGGGGGTGGATTGGGCTTGCTTGAGTTTGGTCAGGAGATTGGGGTCGGTGCTGAGTTCTTGTGTGGCTTCGTGGGAGGCTTTGTCGAGGAGATAGGCGGCGAAGTCGGTGAGGGTTTGGAGATGCTCGATCGAGAGTTGGGGTGAGATCTCAATGAGTTGGGCTTGGAGGGCTTGAGATTGTGCGATCGCGAGATCAGTTGTGTCAGGGTGGTTGGCTAAGTTCATAGAATGGTTTTGGGGTTGGCTGGGTTTATTCTACTGAATCGGGTGGAGGCGTGATTAGATTGCCTTCGACGTTACCTGCAACAGCACTAACTGGGGCGTAGAAGTTTTGAGTGATGGGAGAGCGATCGCTGTTTTGGCTGGTTTGTCGATCGGGCTTCTGTGCTTCCAGATAGGCTTGAAAGACTTCGTAGTTGTAGAAATTCCAGCGCTTTTGGATTACTTTGATCACTTTCAAGAATTCTAGAGATGAAGACGAGTAATGCCAGAATTCAGATAGTAGTTGAGGATTTCCTAGCTTGCCAAGTGCTTCTATTGCTTCTGCCTTGGCATCGTTAAACTTACTTTTTAGAATAAGTTGAATCAGTCTCGGTGTAGCCAATTCATATAGTGCTTGTAGGGTTGATGCTGGGATAGGATGCTCTGAAAACCTTCCCAGTACATATATAGCCTTCCAGCAGATATCCTGATCTTCATGATCAATCGCTGTGATTAGCATCGGAATAGCACTAGTCTCGCCGAGATAGCCTAGTGAAATAGCTGATCGGTAGCGAGTATGATAGTCTTCGTCTTGAATTTTTTCAAAGAGTTCACGGAAAGCTATTTCGTCTTTCCCCGCCGCTTTAAATATATCAGCCACTGCCCAAGATATTTCAAAGTTTGTATCTTGAAGCGCCTGAAATAATCCTTCGATTGCATCTTCAACTCCTATTGTCATAAGTGCTTTAGCAGCGCGTATACGCAAATCAGAGTCTAACCATTCATTCTCTAAAATCTGTAAAAGTCCAGGTACTGCTGTTTCATGAGAAAGTTGTATGAGCGACTCGGCTGCTACTTCACAAACTTCTGGCTCTTTATCTTCTAACGCTTGGATTACACCAGCGATCGCAGGAGGAGTGCCTATTTTTGACAAGGCTAAAACAGCTAATCCACGTACTAATTCTTCTTCATCTTTCAGAGCATTGAGTAATCGTGGTATGACTCTTTCACATCCTAAGAGACCAAGCGCAAGGATATAGGTTATGTGAGTATCATCATCTAATGTGGCAAGTAAGACAGGAATAGCTGTTTTATCCTCCAGTTTCTCTAACATCTTTGCAAATTCCTCCCATACGCAAGCCTCTTCAGGTTCTAGAAGATTTTGAATTAGTCTATGGATTGAAGGATAGATGTCTTGTTGAATTGGTATAGGTAATACTTTCTCAACTGTGGCTGAATTGCCCACACGCAGTTTATGAACTGTTGCATTTTGAGCAAGAGATTTAACTGTAGATCTGCCTTCTAGCTTCTTTAAAGCTTGATTTATTCTGTGTTTAATATCGGAAGAATCCGTATTCAAGGCGATTTGGCGTAATCCGGCGATCGCTACTCTGCTTCCAATTTGTTCTAGAATTCGGATTGCTAAAAACTGAACAGAAGAGGGATTGCTATTAATTGCTTGAGGAATCTTACAGATAGCTTGATCACTGCCAATTCTTCCTAATGCCTTAAGCGTAATGCGTAGATCTTCTTTGTCCTCCAGTGCTAGACATAACTCTGGAATAGCAGCTTCAGAGTGCATTTCATCCAGTAGTTTAATTTTCAAGACTTTGGAGACTTTCAGGGTAGTTACCAAGTTCAGTGTTTTGACTTGGTATTCCCATTTGACTTCCCCTGCCATACGTGCGCCCAGCATCTTATCAACCTCAATCGCTAATTGCGTCAATTTCAGCGCCTGATCTTCGCTCTCCACTAGAGCTAATACCGTTGCGACAGGCTCCGTCCACTTCAGATAATTGAGATACTTCTGTTTCAGTTGCTCATCATCCAACTGCGGCAACTGCTCCAATAACGCCTCTGCCGCATAATATTCCTGAATCAGTTGATGGCGAAACTCGATTTGGTCTACGCTTCGATTTTGCAGCAGATGGTATTTGAGCAAGTCATCCAAAATATCTCGACCTGGAAACTGCTCTTTCGGGAAAACTCTGCTTAATTCGCTTTCTGCTTCATTTCGATCGATGACCACTCGAAAATCAACAGGTGTCTCTCCCTGCATCATGAGAAACGCCAGAGCTTTCAACGCCTTTTTCCACAATCTACGATCGCTAAGCGGTCTCACATCTCCTTTTAACAGGGCGACTTCATGCTTACGAACACTGCTGATTTCATACATAGCTGTAAAAGCCTGAAATACTTCTGCCAAATTAGAAGGCAATCGATTATCAGGAGTTTGTTGGATCACTTCACACAGCATCCACAGCAGCAGTGGTGTTTGCCCAAACTCTCGCAATCGATCGTTTAACTGCCGCAGCATTTGCTCTGCTTGCTCTGGCACACACGATCGAATAAACGCTTGCATCTGCACTTCTGTGAGCGGCTGCATTTCTAATTTCTTTTCAATCCCTAGATCTCCCCCAAGGCTCAAATCTCGCGTAGTAAAGATCATCGGCAGCTTGGGATGATTGCGCCGAAAAGCAGAAAGCTGAGATCGAGCCTCTTCAGATGGCAACTCATTCACACCATCGAATAAGAAGAGCATTTCCTTCGGAGTTGCGCCCTGCGCTAATCGAGACAACACAGGTTCAAGTTCTTGAGCCGTTAACGGAAGCTCATGTCGGGCAAACGCCTCGCAAATCAGGTCAACGATCGAGCCTTGCCAATAGCGCAATTCCACCAGAACCGGAATGCTCGTTTGCTGAGTTGCCTCGTCGAGTAACAATCGTGCCAACGCTGTTGATTTTCCCGATCCCGGTCGTCCAACCAATAAAACATGGTTTTTTGCATATTTACGAACGCCTTCAAGAACGGGAAATCGTTCAACTTTCTCTTCTTCCCCTGGTTTTCGGCTCTCTTTTTTTACAGTCTGAACCATTAGCCCAAAGTTAAACGGCGACTGCAACTTATTCTTTGGCTGCTGCTTTCCTGATGCATCCGTCGGCGTGTAATTTTCCGACCACTGCTGATAGCGATCGCAAATTGACTTTAGATATGGCTGGACATCGGGCAAGTCAGACATACGGGTAGCAGATGAGAGGCTTTATTACTTATGATACGGTTCCTGCTTGAAAGACTCGCCCGATGACTTCCTCGATCGGAGGGTCAATCACCGTCAAATCTAAAATCTCTAAATCTCCTAAAAGCTTGGCAACCGTGCGAGTCAGCGCTTCTTGTGGCACCAGAAACCGCGCTGAGTGTTTGTCTGATTCTTGCAAATCTCCATAGAGCCTGAGTTGATCTTTAGAATAAGTCTGAGTAAACTCGATGCTGATTTCGCGACACGGAGAGAAGCGATCGACCAACCCTTCTAAGCTGCCGTCATAAATCAGTTGCCCCAAGTGGATCATCAACACTCGCTTACACAGCGCTGTAATGTCTGCCATATAGTGGCTCGTCAACAACACCGTCGCCTGATAGCGCTGATTATATTCGCGCAAAAACTCTCGCACGGCGACTTGGGCGTTGACATCTAATCCCAGCGTCGGCTCGTCTAAAAATAAGACTTGTGGCTGGTGCAAAAGGGCGGCGAGCAGTTCGGCTTTCATCCGTTCGCCTAAAGAGAGTTTGCGAACAGGTTGCGTCAGTTTGCCTTCCAGAGATAGCATCTCGCTGAGTTCGCCGACCCGTCGATCGAGCGCATTATCCGAAATTCCATACACTGCCGCATTAATCCGAAAAGAATCAACCGCAGGCAAATCCCAGATCAATTGCTGCTTTTGCCCCATCACCAGCGTCACTTGTCTGAGAAACGCCGCACGACGATCGAACGGAAGATGGCCCGCAACCGTAACGCGCCCTTCTGACGGGTGAATCAAGCCTGTAAGCATTTTCAGCGTCGTAGTTTTTCCGGCTCCATTTGCGCCCAAAAAGCCCACCACTTCTCCCGGTTCAATCTTAAATGAGACATCTTGAACCGCTTTCACCTGACGGTAGTTGCGCTTAAAGAAATGGGTCAACGTCCCTTTCAATCCAGATTCTTTAACGGCAACAGGGTACATCTTGCTGAGATGTTCGACCACGATCGTAGACATAGGTTCTTGATTTCTAGTAGATGCGAGTAAGGAGCGATCGCCTGAAATTTTTCGCAGGACTGTTTCAAGCCTAAATGATTTAGAAGGAGCAAAGAAAACTTGTTTTCCCTGCTCCTCCGACGATCTCAGCGCGTTCCTGCTTTAGGTATACTGAAAAGACCGCTCTTAGAGATCTACCTGAAGGAATTTTCTATCTTGAAGATCTGACGCAACAGTGTCATTTCCGCAATTGTCAGCATGAGCAAGACCCGGGTTGTGCGATTCAGCAGGCAGTAGCAGAAGGGCGACTCGATGCAGCACGGCTGCTGAGCTATCAGAAGTTGCAGCGAGAACTTCAGTATGCAAGTCGTAAACAGGATGGGAGCATCCCACCTTTGCGATGAGTATTCATACTCAGTGCCAACCTCGCCATTCAATTGGACAATCTAATAGAAGT
>NZ_PVWG01000027.1:0-54419 GCF_003003695.1 Phormidesmis priestleyi ULC007 | reverse complement strand
TCAATTCTGGAACAAGCTGAATCAATATGGCTTTTCCATTGCGCTCTAAGGGTATCAAATAAAGGTCGCACCCGTTTAGGATTACCTCAAGCAATTGCGGCTTACTTTCCGAATGCCCACCAACAACGCTGTATTACACACAAGTTAGAGGCATCGCACGGCATTTAAACTATGAGCAATTACCGCAACTAGACGCACAAAAACAATCGCTCAAACTGACTGATGCCAAGCAACAACGACGGTTTGAAATCACGAGTGATGCGGATGATATTTTCGAGGCAACCGATGTCAATCAAGCACAGAAACCGTTGCAAGACTTTGCTCAAAAGTGGCAATTGCTCGAACCAGATGCGGTGCGTACCTTCCTCAAAGATAGTGAATTAACGCTGACGTTCTATCAATTCCCTCACGACCTACACTGCCATGTTCGGACTACGAATCATCTTGAGCGATGGTTCCGTGAGTTTCGGGCGAAGTCCGATGAGATTGGTGCGTTTCCAAATGAAACGAGTTGTCTGACTGTGTTTTGTATGGTGCTGGAGCGCGATCATGCCAAACACAACCGAAAAGCCTCCGCGAATAATTCGTGACACTAACTCCGTTAAACTCAAGATCATAATCAAACGTCACGCCGTAATATGAAGCGATCGCACTGGTTGCAATCACCTCTGACGGCCCCATCAGCGTTAGCCCAGTCCCATAGTCAGATTCAAAGGTCGCCAATCTCTAGAGGGAATGAAGGATGCCCAGTAGTAGGGATGGCGATACTGAGAATCATTAAGGAACTCTCGCTGGGTGAGGAGGAGGGCATCGCTGCGTCCGGTGCCGTTGAGCAGACGATCGTAGTACTTTACCATCAGGTCTTTGGTGCCGTCGTCGCTGACTTTCCAGAGGCTAATGAGTTGGGTTTCGGCTCCGGCGAGGGTGAGGGCGCGGCGCAACCCATAAACGCTTTCACCGTTGGCAATGTCACCAAGTCCGGTTTCGCAGGCAGACAAAACGACCAGTTGAGTCCCGCGCAAATTGAGATTGCTGACTTCGAGAGCAGTGAGTATGCCGTCTTCGGTGCCACTTTTGCGGGGGTTGAATCCAGCGAGGGCAAGTCCGGCGCGCAGCAGGGGATTTTCGCCCAGTCCGATCGCGGGAGCGGTGGAGGTTCCTTCAAAGAGGGGGAGTGCGCTGGCGCGGGTTTTGTTGGGGGTAAGTGAAGGGAAATCTTGCAGGAAGAAGCCGTGGGTGGCGATGTGGAGGATGCGGGGAGATTGGATTTGTTGGAGCGCGTTTTCGGTAGCTTGAGAGCCTGTGAGAACGATCGCGTCAGGGAGTTTGGGAGAGATCGCTTTGGCTTCTGCGGCAGTGCCGGGAAGGGAATCAAATTTGAGGGTCGCGAGGTCGGTTGATCGCTGGCCCGATCTACGCTGTGAGGGGGAGATTGGCTGAATGGATTTTTGAGCAACGATGGGAGAATTGCTGCTGCGAAGCTGTGCGGTGGAATTGGGATCACCGGGACGATCGTAGTCGGGATTGGCAACGATTATGGGTGGCTGACGGCTGGGTGAATGGGTTTGCAAACGCAATAGATCACGTCCAGTTGTGAGATAGGTGATGGCGTAGGATTCGACGAGGTAGCGGTTTTGTTCGTCTACGAGGGCGGCGAAGGGGATGAGGTTGAGTTGGCTGTCGGGGGAGATCAGGAGTTGGCGGGTGTTGCCTAGTTTGGTGCGGATGGGCTGCATCAGGAGGGCATCGAGTTGACGGGCGACGGGTTTGGGGTCGATGTTGGATGATTGCAGAAGGCGACGGAATTTGGCGACGAGTTGGTCGATCGCGTCAGCTTCTCCTAAATCGATGGCTTGGATGGTGCCCTGGGGAGTGAGGGTGTAGGCGGCGTAGCGAGGTTTGCCCCATTGCTCAGATTGTTTGGCTTTAGGGTTGAAGGGTTGGTAGCGGATCAGGTCTACTAGAGCGGTATCGGCGGGGATTTGTTTTTGAATGGCTTCGAGGGTGATGGGCTGGCTTTGGGTGCGAAATTCGGCGCTGCGGTTGTTGAGGTCGGCTTCGAGTTGGGTGGCTTGTTGTTGGAGTTGGGTGATGCGGTCTTTGTATTGTTCAGGGGTGAGTTTGCCGAGTCCGCTGTAGTAGAGGGTGGCGAGTTGGGTGCGGACGGCTGCAAGGTCGTCAAAACGCTTTTGATCGGCGGGGGTGAGGTTTTGGCGCAGGCGTTGCGTTCCATCGGTGAGGGCATTGAGGATGCGACCTTTGCGGCGCAGGAGGGTGGTGAGGGCGAGACGGGCGGCGTTGGGGTTGTTGTTAGCAGATTGCAGGTGCAGGGAAATAGTAGCATCAGTGGTTCCGGCAATAGTAGCGAGATATGATTTCTTTTGTGCCTCTGCACCCACAGTGAGACTGATGTCCAGGTTACGTTCTTCGATTTGCAGCCCTTGAGTGAAGAGGTCGGTCGCATCTCCAGCATTTCCCTGACTCCAGTACAGCAATGCCATACTGTTGAGGCTGGTAGAAACCAGGGAATGGTTCTCACCCAGGAGGCGTTTTCTCAACTTCAGCGATTGTTTGTAGAGGAGTTCTGCCTCACCGTAGCGTCCCTGATTCTGGTACAGTCCTGCTAGATTGTTGAGGCCGGTGGCAACATCGGGATGATTCTCACCTAGGAGGCGTTTGTTCAACTCCAGCGATTGTTTGAAAAGGGGTTCTGCCTCAGCGTAGCGTCCCTGATTCTGGTACAGTCCTGCTAGATTGTTGAGGCCGGTGGCAACATCGGGATGATTCTCACCTAGGAGGCGTTTGTTCAACTCCAGCGATTGTTTGAAAAGGGGTTCTGCCTCAGCGTAGCGTCCCTGATTCTGGTACAGCAATGCTAGATTGTTGAGACTGGCGGCAACATCGGGATGGTTCTCACCCAGAATTCGTTTATGGATACTTAATGCTTGTTCTGCCAGGGGAATTGCCTCATTAAACTTGCCCTGCTGGTAAAGCTGCCCTACCTGTTGATTGAGCCGTGCTGCTTCCTTAAGTGCAGTTTCCTTCTCGGCAGAAAACGATCGACCCTCCTGACCCAAAACAGGCAGCACAACACTCGCAGAAACGCCAATGCTGGCAGCAAACAGACCCAGCGAAAGCAAAGTCGAAGCCATTTTTGACACGATCGGGCAACGTTGAGAAGTCATAGCACCAGGTAAAAACGTCTGTAGTGAGTTATCGCTCTCGATCGCCAAAACATATGCAAATCTCAAGCTCAGTAACTCCGATTCACAAAGTATTTGATCGAACACGCTCACAAAATTATTGATGCATAGAGATTATTTGTCCACGATCGCACCTCTAATCTTCAGCATTCGAGTTTGGAAGAGGAACGCACCCTACGGGAAGTGAAGCTACCGCACTTCAAACGACAAATTTCCAGCTTGAAAAAGGAGCGATCGTGTTTCAGACAAAAATTTTTGAGCTTTAAAGAGGAACGCACCCTACGGGAAGCGAAGCTATCGCTTTCCTAACAATAAATTTCGAGTTCTGAACGGGGACGAACACGCGGTGAATTGAAGCTACCGTGCTTCAAACGACAGACCTTGAGTTCCGAAGGGGAACGATCGTAGTTTGTTATGTTCAATCGCGGCATAGTTGCAAATATTCCGGCGAGTCCGCGGGCTAGAAAGACTCCGAAGCGGGGACGTAAGCCGATCTTCAACCCGGCAATCTTTCAGGAACGCTTTCGCCCCATCGAGCGAGTGTTCGCGTGGGAGGGTAAACTCCGGCGCTTATGGCTACGTTTTGAGCGCTTCAGCCAGTTGCACTACGGCTTGAAACCCTTGACATACAGTCTGATCAATCTCTGGCATTTCTGCCAGGGCTAATTCCTTTGTGATTCATCCCTTTTGAGGTTTCAGTGGCAGAACCCCAAACTAGTCCTGCCTTGAAATCGGGACTATGAGCAAAAGCAGCAAAGAAACGACTAAAAACGATCGTGCTGTTGCTTTACAAGCTCAATTTGACCTTGTTATTCAAGATTTCACAGCAGCTTTCAAACAAAACCCGCAACCAGTTGAATGCCAGTCGATCGCAGCAATTCTCATTATGGAAAATAGGGTCTCTAGAACCCTTACAGAAAAGAGGTTTGACAATTGTTCACAAACTCGTAAATCGCTGAAGCCCAATAGACTCGTTTCATAATGAGAATTGCTGAGTCGATCGAGTTGCTGTGGCTTATGTGGAAAGCCTGGAAAACCAGCGAAACGGTGAGGTGATCGAGGCTCGATCGTTTACTGCTTAATGGCTGGAGAACGGCAGTTTTATCGCAGATAATGAAGGTCGAGGCTTCTAATGCGCTTTCCTGCTGAAACTCATACCCGCTAAAGGACGGCAACCTGTGAAGCTGATCGAATCTTCATCCAGAAATCCTGCGATCGCCATCTCAATCACCGCTTCGATGGGCTGCTCGATTTGAGCCGCATAGGTCTGGAGTCCCAGCCTGATCTTGTCTGGAAGCATATTTAGGAAAGTCTGAGCTGCTTCAGGTGTGAGATGGTCTGTAGTGGTTTGCATCGATTCCTCCTACTTCATACGAGTGTTATAGCCTGGTCGAGCACTTTGGATCATCCGTGTTTCGAGATATTCAACCTCTAGAGGGGTTCGCCGTCCCATCTCTACGATAGCAATCCTGACATCATCCGAATCAAGTCGATCCACAAATGCCCAACTTAATGCTTTATGCCCATTCCGAAACCGTCGCCTGAGATTGTTGCCAATTCCAATATATAAGATTCCCTTCCTACGATGACGGAAGGCGTAAAACCCTGGATTAGAGGGCACTGTTTCAAAATCGCGACTGAGTGGATAACAACTTTCAAATGAGGTTAGCGAAAGAGTTTCAAGAATCTCCCGTGCTTCTTCTTTGAGCGCTTCACTCATCTTGCGACTCCAAAGAAGAATCAGTCGGAAACTCGTATCCTCTCGCTTTCAATGCTTCCTCAATGAGTAAAGCAACCATCTGTGATCGAGAACGCCGTTCCTTGGCTGCTTCACGATCAATCGCTTTGTCCACCCCTTCTTCCACGTATGCCGTTAACTTTGGCTTTTTCGTTGCCACAGACTCATTTTCTGATACCGCCATTGATCGTACCCTCCTAGCGTTAATTCACTGCATTTGTTTACAGAGTACTTCACTATGCGTGAGAGTGCGTTACTGTCTAGATGCACAAAAACTAGGGGTCTGACTCACAATCTTCCCCCTAGCTACATTCGTAAAGGCATTCTCATCATGGCAAACAAATGCCTGGGTTTGGGCTTAATTTCGATTGCCCTCCCATTATTTGATTCCCTTACCCGTATTTGCTTGTGGCAAGGCGGAACACTGGTAACAATACAGGGTAGACCACAACAGGCTACACGCACTCCATCCAAAAATGGAACGTTCAAATTTGTCCGTAGACTCAGGAGTGAAACCCAATGAACCGTGCAACTTCTCAAATCTAGGAAATGCCGTTAACGCTAAAGCCAGGAGAAATTATGCTTTATCTGGACTTGCACCGGATCAAGAATATATCGTCGATCGACGCGATCAAATTAGTTAGCAGAGAGCCTTGGCTTTGAGCCACAGCTACGTTACCGAACTTGGCATGGTGACAGTACGCAGGTTGGCATCTACGCGCTACTGCATTACGAACAGCGAGACTATAACTCTAAGTTAGAAGCTAACTATGCGACTGATGAGCAGTTTGAAGCGTTAGCAGCCCAAATCGTGCCCGATACCGCAGTTCACTTCACTTATCGGCTTAAGGAAGGTCGGGCAGTGGCGTAGATTGTGAGAGATCACCAAACAGATTTTGTGGAGACCCGATCTCTGTCGAGTCTTTTTTGTGGGATTTATTTTTAGCGCTATCATTGCCACAGGTAGAGCGATCGTTGAAGTGTTGAGCGTTCTGTCTCCAATTCAGAACCGCTTAAAGTGTTAAGCCAGATTCCGAAGTTGCAAGTAAGCCTGTATAATTCGAGCGATCGCGTTGCGCCTCAGAGACAATCGCCAAAGGAAGCTGAATATGTCCTATCAAGATAACGCCAATAAAAAGCGTTCTAGCTTGGCGAAAGCTTCTGTTGAGGAGCAATCGACCCAAAATGCAACTCCCAAAGAATCGCCTTCAAAAAAGAAAGCAGCCACTCGTAAACCTCAAAAGCCTAACCCAGAAGTTGCGAAGTCCTCAAAGACAAAATCCTCCGCTCTTTCAGAACACCCTAAAACGAGTCCTAATCTCTTTGGCGATCGTCAAACGACTCGAATGGCGGCGGCACTACCCATTTGGGAGGCAAGCAGCATTCTCACGCAGCGCAAACATCTCCCCTGGGATAATGACCTCAATGGGAAACTCTATTACGCACGAGATATTGGAGATGGGCAAGGCGCGATTCACTTCTGGGTGACAGAAAATTTAGAGGATGAGCGCCCCGCAACCTTAGCAGGTGCAGCCGCGCTTGCTGTCATCGACACGTTTGATATTCGGGCTGCTTGTATGCACTTGATCTATGCAGCTCAGATGGAGCGCCCTTGGGAGCAAGAGTTGATCATCGACGATCGTCAAATCGAAGCCTATTTGGGACTCAAAAAACGCACCGACAAAAACCGACAAGAAAAGTTAGCCCTGATCGAAGAATTAGCCAAGCAGCCCTGCAAAATTACAACCTTTATCTCTTGGGCAACTCAAGGCAAAATCAAAGGCTTCACCGTCGAAGAGGGGCGGCTGTGGCACTTGTTGGGAACTCACTATCACTATCAAGAAGATTTGTTCGGCAATAAAGAACTCACTAACATTACCTTCATCTTCAAAGCGGGACTGTGGGCAAAGTATTTTCTCAACGAAGAAGGACGAGGCGATCGCAGTGCTTATTGTCAGCAAGGAAATCTGCCCCAGGCTGTGCTAGAAAGCGTGATGAGTTTGTGGCAACACCGCGAAGGTGCAGCCCGTTTAATGGTGTGGCTACTGTTCAAAACGCAGTTTAATCGCCATGAGCCGCTGAATGTACAAGTCGTGATGGAAGTGGCTTACGGAGCCGAAAAAGTTGAGCAAGCAAGAACAAACAGCGAGTATCGTAAAAAACTAGCAAGCACCTGGGATGAAGACTTGTTGGCACTGCACGATCGCGGTTGGTTAATCCAATTTGACCCTAATACCTATCTCCCAGAAATTCAACCACCGGGGTTTGGGCGAGACGATATGCAGCGCCCACGAGGTTTTTTTGACAAGCTACTCGCTGCCTATCTGTGGATCACTCCCTCTGAAGACTGGATCGCAACCTCTCCAGAGTCATCTCAATCATCAGCAACTTTGCACACGCCTCAACCCAATGAAGTCGATTCTAAATTGACTGGGAGCCGAGTTAAAACGCTCCGGCAAGCTAAGGGATGGAGTCAGCGCAAGTTAGCAAAACTGTCAGGTTTGAGTCAAGGTTTGATTTCATTGATTGAAAACGAAGAACGATCGATTAGTTCTGAGAATGAGCAGATTTTAAATCGGATTTTCGAGTAAAAGCTTTTGTTACCAATGGTTTTAGCCTTTAGACAGACCTACAAGGTTAATCGGATTTACTTCAAAACTCAGTCATGATTACAGGTGATTACAGGGTGTGATTACAAAAAGTGATTACAAAAAGTGATTACAGATGATTACAAACTGAGCGATCGTATCTTTTGGCTTTGATGCTTCCCTAAACTGATGTTTCAAGGGATTTCAGCAGTTGTTCATCTAATGACCGCCTTTGAACTTAGTAATCAAGGCTGGCGATTATTAACTCATCACAATTGTTAAAAATCAGACGCTGAAAGGCTTTAGAAACGATTACACGCTTTCTAGAACCCTACCCCCAACCGAGTGATTACACCAGCTTTCTAGAACCTTACCCCACAGCAGCACTGATTACAGTTCATTCTAGAACCCTATCCCCAAAATCTTCTAGACCCCTACCCCTAAACCCCGCTAGAACCCCACTCCCAAAGCTCTAGAACCCTATCCCCATTATCTCTAGAACCCTACCCCCAATAGGCTGAAACCTCCCCTTTAAGTCTTCTAGAACCTCCCACCCAAAAATTCTAGACCCTCATACCCAACTCCTCTAGAACCCTACCCCCGATCGAGTGATTTAATCCTCGTGTTCTCAAGCTTTTAGAGGTGAAGACATTGATTACTGTAATCAAATTGATTACAGAATTGCTTGATTTTAGAGCCTGATCACTACTTGGCGTTTGCTATAACCGATCCCGATCAGACAACGATCGTTCAATAACCAAACGTGATCCGAGCGCGAGCGCAAAGTCATGACGCAATCAAAGCAAATCTTGAGTTGTAATCAGCGTTGGGAAAAGATATGAGCACGATCTCTTTTTCCCCTTCTCGCTATGTTCAGGAATGGAGCGACGAATTTCTTGCGCTCTTTCCGCATCGCTATGACTACATTTGGGCAGAGCATCCTAACCCTAGTACAAAGGTGGAGTGGAAAACTGAGACTCGTCACCCTCTCAGCGATCGAGTCATTCATCAGGGAAGTTATCTCTACGGCGTTCGCTTCGGGGCAGAAACTTGCTACTGCTTGCTCGATATTGACGCGGGCAGCCCTTATCACCCCAATCATGATCCGTTTGCCATTTCTCGCATCATTGCTGCCCTAGAACCGCTAGGACTGGTAGGTTATCTCATTTGTACCTCCAGCTACAGCGGCGGTTTGCATTTATATTTTCCATTTTCTAAAGCGCAGAGTAGCTGGCAGATCGCGATCGCCATTACAACGCTTCTTGAAAACGCTGGCTTCAAACTCAACCCCGGACAACTCGAAGCTTTTCCTAACCCCCGACCCTACATCGTCGAAGGTGCGCCCAGCCTATTCAACGCGCACCGGCTCCCGATGCAAACCGGTTCTTATCTCCTCAACTCAGACTTTCAACCCATCTGGAGTAACCAACAAGTCTTCGTTCAACAATGGAACTTTGCACAGGATCGCAATGATTTAGACGTCAAGCTCCTCAAGCAAATTCTCAAACAAGCCAAACGCAACCTCTTCCGCATTTCTGGGAAAGCCGATAAGTTCGTCAATGACCTCAACGCTGAAATCGAACTCGGTTGGACAGGTTCAGGACAAACTAACCGACTGTTGGGACGCATCACGATGCGATCGTACATCTTCCATCACGTTCTCTCTAGCGGGAAACCCCTCGAAGGAACCGCCTTAATTGAAGACATTATCGAAACGGCAAGAGCACTTCCCGGTTATCAGGAGTGGTGTCAGCATCAGCATGAGATCGAGCATCGCGCAGAAGAATGGGCAAAGTGTATTGAGAGTAGTCACTATTTCCACTACGGCGACCAGAAAGGAAAATTCAAGGCCACCTCTGAAGAGTTGAAGAAAGCGATCGAGCAGGCTCCCACCTGGAATCAACAGAGATCAGAACGAACAAGAGAACGTATTAGAAGTGCGATCGCAAATCTGCTGGAAACGGGATCACTGCCTTCTAATGCTACGGCTCGATTCAAAACACTATTGGGCTACAAGATTGGAGGTGGATCTCTCTATCGCCATCGAGACTTGTGGCATCCCAACTATTTAACTGAGGATAAATTTAGTCTTGGAAACGCTGTAAGAGAAGATGGACAGTCAGATTACGCTGGGGGCGCATCCGACTGTCACAGTCTCACAAGCTTATTACCTAGCCTTGATGGTAATGACTTGCCAGCTAATGGTTCTAGCGATTCTCTAGCCGAAATTCAGCCAGAGTTAGATGGTAATGCTTTATCAGAAGAGGGTTCTGGGTCTTTAGGCGGCGCTCAATTCGTTCAGCAAACCCTTGCAGATATTCAGGCACACCAAGCGGCAAGGCAGGAAGCGTCTCAAATCGCGGGGCAACGTCAGCAACAGATCAAGCGTGAAGCTTCAAATGCAAAACTGATTGCCCGGATGCAACAGTTTCTCGCGTCTGGCGATCCGATCTTGATGGCAGAGGCACTGGCATGGGCAGAAATCAATCCAAGAGTGTTGAACGTTTCGATGCAGTTGCTTCAAAACGATCTCCAAGACTCAACCCCTTTAGAAGACCAAAATCGCAGCTCTCCAAGTGACATGGGATAATGCAGGAGAAACCCACCGTCCAGAACTTGCAATGGCTAACTTTCAGGGCTTTGGCACTCCGCCTTCGGTCAAACCAAAAGCAAACGAAACGAAGAAGCGGGTTGAGTGGCAAGGGATGCCAAACCTTGACCTCGATACGTGCGTTGAGATGTGGCAAGCCGGACTTTTGCGATTGCGATTACCAGAAGGAGTGGAGGCACGATCTCTGATCGCTGCCGAAACAGAGTGGCTCGATCAGGCTGCCGCAGCCGAGTACATTGCGCCAGAAAAACAGGGTCAGGAGGCAATCTTTTACACGTCCCCACCGCCTGATTTTCTCCTCGAAGCCGCTGATTGGTATCTTTGCCCTGATGATCGTTGGAATCAAGATCCCGTTCCGCTTCAACAAATGATTCAGCGATTCCCAAGGGTGCGACCTCCATCCGATACATTGGAAAAAACCGATTACCTTTTGCTCCATAAGGGTTTTGAGTGCCTGTAAAATTGATCAATGAATAATCAAAAAGACTACTGTGAAATCGTTCAAAAACCTTATCAGCAGGAGGCTTGAGTCACTTTAGTATCAGGTAGAGGTCGCACCCATTCCCAACGGAACTTTTTCAGCTTTCTGGGTCGGGTCAACCGCCTGCATTTTATCCAGACCGCACTCCTGAGTACACGGACGCGCAAGAAACGGTGATGAGAGCGATTTTTCGGGAAACGACGCGCATTGGATGGTCGTTGCCTCAGTACAAGTGGTTTGTGATGGAACAGTTGCGGAAGACCACGGCACACGTCACGTATGATGATGCGGTTCAACTGCTGGCACAGTTGCAACAGATGGACAGTGAGCTAGAAGGCTGACCTCTTTCGTTTTCTTGTCGTCTCGTCGATCAACCGACAATAAAAAGTTTGGTTCTAGAACCAGCGGTTACGATCGCGCTTTCTAGGTGACTGCAATTAATCTGAGTTAGGCTATGAGCAGCCCTGACTCGTAGTGTAAAACGATACCTCCTTGAGAGAACGGGCAAACGGTGAAGCGACTGCACTGAAAGAAGCATTGAGGACAAAGCCTGATCATGCTCAACGAGGCGAATACCTGCCGGAAATACGTTCTACCTAAGCTCAAAGACTGGGAAGAAAGCTCTCAGCATCCCCATCTATTTACCGAGCAGTATGCGATCGATGCGGGTCGAATTTTGACAACCGGGGGACGGACGCGACGACGGCGGAAGAAGTTCGCAGATTATTTGCTTTGCTACACTCGTGATTTTCCTTTAGCAGTCGTCGAGGCGAAACGTCAGCACAAATCGCCGCAGGATGGATTGGCACAGGCAAAAACCTACGCCGAACTGTTGGGGCTGAAATTTGCTTATTCGACCAATGGGGCGGGAATCGTTGAGTTTGACTACACGACTGGGTTAATGACGCAGATGAATTCGTTTCCCAGTCCGCAGGAGCTTTGGGCACGGTGGAGACGGTCGGAGGGGTTGAGCGATGAGATTGCTGAAAATCTACTCACGCCGTTTGATCTGACTGGGGGCAAAATTCCTCGCTATTATCAGCGCATTGCGATTAATCGGGCAGTTCAAGCGATTCTGGTCGGACGAGAGCGATCGCTGCTGACAATGGCAACGGGAACCGGAAAAACAACAGTTGCCTTTCAGATTTGCCAGAAGCTTTGGACGATGAGATGGAACACGACGGGAGAGTATCGAAGACCCAAAATTCTATTTTTGGCAGATCGCAATATTTTGGTGGATGATCCGATGCTGAAGGACTTTTCAGCCTTTGACGAGGATGTTCTGCACAAAATTCAGGGCGAAGTGGTGAAGAGCCGCGAGATTTATTTCGCGATTTATCAAGCAATCGCCAAAGATAAGAACCGTCCTGGATTGTATCGGCAATATAGTCCTGGCTTTTTTGATCTGATCGTGGTGGATGAGTGCCACCGAGGAAGCTCCCGCGATGAAAGCAATTGGCGCGAGATTTTGGAGTATTTTCACCCTGCTTATCAACTCGGACTCACTGCAACGCCGTTGAGGGACGATAACGTTGACACCTACCGATATTTTAAGCAGCCGCTTTACACCTATTCGCTGAAGGATGGTATCGGTGACGGGTTTCTCGCGCCCTATAAAGTGCATCGGGTCAGCACGACTTACGATGCATTGGGATGGCGACCTAGCCCTGATGATCTCGATCGCTACGGGCGCACAATTCCTGATGAGGAGTATCAAACGGGAGACTTTGATCGATCGGTGGCGCTAAAAGCGAGGACAAGCGCGATCGCACGTCACATTACGAGTTTTCTCAAGAAGACGAATCGCTTTGCGAAAACAATCGTGTTTTGTGTGGATGAAGAACACGTTTTGGAAATGGTGGAGGCGCTCAACAATCTCAACGCTGATTTGGTGCAGCAGCATCCCGATTATGTTTGCCGGATTACGTCGGCTGCGGGAGATGTGGGGAAAGAACAGCTTTACAAGTTTAAGGACGTTTTGACGCGATCGCCTGTGATTGCGGTGACTTCAAAGCTGTTGAGTACTGGGGTTGATATTCCGACCTGTAAGAATGTGGTGTTGGTGCGGGTGATCAAGTCGATGACGGACTTTAAGCAGATTATCGGGCGTGGGACTCGTGTCTATGAGGATGATGGGAAGCTGTCGTTTACGATTTTGGATTACACAACGAGTACGCGATTATTCGCTGATCCGGCGTTTGATGCGGAGCCGACTCGGATCGAGATTGAGGCGATCGACGATGTAGGAGAGACGGTTGACGGCAGTGAGGAAGTGATTGAGCCGGAGATTGAAGAGATCGATTTTGAAGATGATGCTCCAACTGGCTTTACGGGCATTCCAGAAGAGGAGAATGCGCTGCCGCGTAAATATTACTTCGATGGAGGGCAATGTGAGGTGATTGGGGAGGTCGTTTATGAGCTTGACCCGAATGGCAATCAGCTTCGGACTTTTAAGCTAGTGGACTACACCGGGGAGCAGGTTCGGACGCTGTATCGATCGACGTTTGAAATACAGCAGCGGTGGGCAAATTCTGAACAGCGATCGGAGATTGTGCAGCAGCTTGCCGATCGAGGAATTGATTTTGAGGATCTCAAAGCGGTGACAAATCAGCCGGACGCTGACCCGTTTGATCTGCTGTGTCACATTGCGTTTGATGCACCTGTGATGACCTGTAAGCAACGAGCAGAACGATTGCGCCGTCAGCGGAAGGACTTTTTTGAGCAGTACGGCGACGACGCGAGAGACATTTTAGAGATTTTGGTCGAGAGCTATGCTCTGGGCGGTGTCGAGCAGCTTGCGCTCCCAGATGCGCTGAAGGTGAAAGCAGTAGAGGAGAAATATGGTAACGTTCGTGAGGTTGCCGAATGCTTTGGGGGAATCGACCAACTGAAGCAGGCAGTAGACCAGTTACAAATTCTGTTGTATTCCGCGTAGATTGATTCATGGCAAAGCGCACGACAAGCAGCAATAGTAAGCCTCAGACGACTGCCCAGCGTTTGGGGAGCGTGATTAAGTCAGCGCGGGACATCATGCGAAAGGATAAGGGGCTGAACGGGGAGCTTGACCGCTTGCCGCAGTTGACGTGGATTCTGTTTCTCAAGCTGCTCGATGATGTGGAGAGGATTCGAGAGGAAGAGGCGGTTTTGGCGGGAACGATCGCGAAATATAAACCAACGATCGAGCCGCCTTATCGCTGGCGAGATTGGGCGAGTCATGATGAAGGCATTAGCGGGGAGGAGTTGCAGCGATTCATCAGTAACGATGAGGCGACGCTGCGGGATGGGACGAAGTGTTTGGGGTTGTTTCCCTATTTGCGGGGTCTTCAGAGTAAAACGGGGCGCGATCGCCAAGACATTATTCGCGAAGTGTTTAGGGGCATTAGCAACCGGATGGAGAGCGGGGCGTTGCTGCGAGATGTGGTGAACAAGGTGAATGAGATTCACTTTGATAAGTCTGAGGAAGTGAGTATTCTCAGCGATTTTTATGAGTCGATGCTCAAGGAAATGCGCGATGCGGCGGGAGATTCGGGAGAGTTTTATACGCCGCGTGCGGTGGTGGCGTTTATGGTGAAGGCGATCGCGCCGCAAGTGGGCGAAACGATTCACGACCCAGCTTGTGGGACGGCTGGCTTTTTGGTGGCGGCTTATAAATATCTGAGAGAGAAGTGTCAGCCGAAGGACTGGAAGATTTTGCAGTCGAGCTTGTCTGGCATTGAGGCGAAGTCGTTGCCGCTGATGCTGGCTCAGATGAATTTGCTGCTGAATGGGGTGGAGTATCCAGACGTGGAGCGGAAAAACTCGCTGGGGACTCCGATTAACCAGATTGGGGTGAAGGATCAGGTGGATGTCATTTTGACGAATCCGCCGTTTGGGGGTGAGGAAGAGGCGAAGATTAAGGACAATTTTGACCCCAAAATGCAGACGGCAGAGACGGCGCTGCTGTTTCTTCAGTTGATTATGCGGTTGCTGAAGTCGCGATCAGGGCGGGCGGGAATTGTGGTGCCGAATGGGACGCTGTTTGGCGATGGGGTTTCTGCCAAGATCAAGGAGAAGCTGCTGACTGAATATAATTTGCATACGATCGTGCGGTTGCCGAATGGGGTGTTTGCGCCTTACACGTCGATTCCGACGAATTTGCTATTTTTTGATGCGTCGGGGGCGACTGAGGAGATTTGGTATTACGAAGTGCCGTTACCAGAGGGGCGCAAGAGTTTTAGCAAAACGAAGCCGATGCAGGAAAGCGATTTTGATGGCTGCTTTGCCTGGTGGAATGACAGAACAGAAAATACTCAGGCTTGGAAGTATGACTTTAAGGCGGCTTACGACAAAGCAAAATCGGAGGCACAACCGCATTGGGATGCCGCGAGGAAAGCAGAAGCGAATGCGAATCGAAACGCTAAGAGAGTTAAGGAATTAGAGACGCAGATTCAGAATATTAACGCTTCTCTACTCGATTTTGCATCTGTTAAACAGCAAGCCAAGGTTAAGCAGGAGATTCAAGATCTGAAAGAAGAGCAGAAACAAACTCAGGTAGAGGAACGACAAGAACGGGAGATTGCTAAACAAAAGCAAACAAAAGGGGATTCGCTTTACTGGTGGCTAGAGGGTTAGGAGGACGGAGAGAACGCACACGCCCAGAACTATTTTTGAAAATGGAAATACCGATGCCAACTGTTAAACAACAAAAATATGCTCTTTCAACTTTCAGTCAGCTAGACGCACTCAAGCAACTGCAATCTCAAACAGAAGTCGAGCTTAACGCCTTACTACCCTCAGTTCTCAACAAAGTCTTTGGGGGATTGTAGATCAATTTAATTCTTGTCGGTAAAAAGCTCGATCAACAAGAAAATCTATTTGTATTCTTGTCTGTACAAATTCCAGCCGACAAGAAACCGTGAGTGAATACCTTCTTGCAGAACGAGAACGCCTTCTGACCCTCATCACCGAGATCAGAAACTCTGGTGCGATCGCTCCTGCAAACGTCTGGATCAGCCCCAACTTCCAAACGCTAATCCGCTTAAAGCAAGGACGATGAATCTTTTCATAGTTTGACCGGAACTTTACTGCTTCAGCGTTCCCCAAACGCAAAAGCGATCTCCTGTTCTGAAGGTATGCGATCTCTTTACTTGCCCATCATTCCGGTTACTTCGATCTTAGTCATCATTCCTACTCAGTGAGGGCGATCTGGCAAAGTCAAGGTAGTTAGAGACTTTGCCAGCCCTCGATACAATTGATCTAACGTCCTGATTTTGCATTCGCTTATGACTGCTTCCATTTCTCAGGTCACTCAGTCGAAAACGCCGCAAATTCATCTGTGGAAACCTGCCACTTGGGAAGACTATTTGCTTTACCGCGATCGAGAAACTCCTCCAGATTTGCAACGGCGGCTGTTTTTCGATCGCGGCTATCTTCATAATCGACGATATGACCGGAGAAGGAATTAATCATGCGACGATCGCTCGTCTGATTGCAATGCTGTTCTTGCAAGTTTAGCGTCACAATCGGACAATCAAGACGCTGAACGTTAACGAACCAAAATTTTATGAATGCCTTTCGAGTCGGAATCGCGGGCCCAGTTGGGTCAGGTAAAACCGCGTTAGTCGATGCCCTCTGCAAAGCGATGCGACAAACCTTCAACATTGCTGTTGTGACAAACGATATTTACACCCAAGAAGATGCTCAGTTTCTGGTGAAAAGTCAGGCATTAGAGCGCGATCGTATCCTCGGTGTCGAGACAGGGGGCTGTCCGCACACGGCAATTCGTGAAGATGCCTCGATGAATTTGGCGGCGATCGAAACCCTCGAAAATCGCTTTCTCACCTTAAATCTGATTTTTGTCGAAAGTGGTGGGGACAATTTAGCCGCAACCTTTAGCCCCGAACTGGTTGACCTGAATATTTATGTAATTGATGTGGCAGGAGGCGACAAGATTCCTCGCAAAGGTGGGCCGGGCATCACAAAATCTGACCTGCTAGTGATTAATAAAACTGACCTCGCCCCGTATGTCGGTGCGGACTTGGGCGTGATGGAGCGCGATGCTCGAAAGATGCGCGGTGACAGACCTTTTGTGTTTACAAATCTCAAAATTCAGGAGGGTTTAGGAGCGATCGTAGACTTTATTAAATCCCGCGCAGGGCTGAACATGGAAACAAAGGTAACAACTTAGTCAAAATTTTGTAATCTACTATACAATTACCCCGCGAGGCCAAGTTCTAATATCACAAAGCTATGGCTAAGTTAGTCTTTGAGTGAGTTTTTAGAAATCAACACTGTTCTAAACACCTGCTGGCTCAAGGTGATTTTTTTGGACTTAGTTTAGCGCAATTGTTTCGATAGCTCGTGGGGAGCAAGATCTTATAATTATGACAAAGCGATTTCGTCGGCGTGAATTCCTGATTTTTGGCTCTGCTGCAACAGGCAGTATTCTTCTCAAGGCGTGTGCCCCGTCTGCACCTCCGATCGCAGGCAGTTCAGCTTCTCCGGCAGCAACCACGGCTGCGACCACCGCTTCGGGCAATGGGATCAAAGTGGGAATTTTGCACTCGCTGAGTGGCACTATGGCTATTTCTGAAAAGAGCGTCGTGGATGCCGAGCAACTGGCGATCGAAGAAATTAACAAAGCGGGCGGTGTGTTAGGCAAGCAGATCGAAGCGATCGTCGAAGATGGCAACTCTGACTGGCCTACCTTTGCTGAGAAAGCTAAGAAGCTGATCGACCAGGATAAAGTTGCAACCGTCTTTGGCTGCTGGACATCCGCCAGCCGTAAAGCGGTGTTGCCCGTGTTTGAGGCTAAAAAACACTTGCTCTGGTATCCCGTGCAATATGAAGGGCAAGAGTGTTCTAACAACATCTTCTACACCGGAGCCGCGCCTAACCAGCAAATCGAGCCTTCTGTGCAGTGGTTGCTTGACAACAAAGGCAAAGAATTCTTCCTCGTTGGGTCAGACTATGTGTTCCCTCGCACGGCAAACACCATCATCAAAGCCCAACTCGAAGCCAAAGGCGGCAAAACGGTTGGGGAAGACTACATTCCTCTGGGCAACACCGAAGTCAAAGCGGTGATCGCCAAAATCAAACAAGCGCTTCCCAACGGTGGCGTGATTTACAACAGCTTGAATGGGGATACCAACGTGGCGTTCTTTAAAGAACTGCAAGCCTCTGGCATGGGCCCTGATAAATATCCTTCCATGTCGGTCAGCATTGCCGAAGAAGAAGTCAAAGCGATCGGGGTGGAATATCTCAAGGGTCACTACGCCGCGTGGAACTACTTCCAAACCGTCAACACTCCGGCGAGTAAGAAGTTTGTGGAAGCATTCAAAGCAAAATATGGGGCCGAGCGAGTTGTCAATGACCCGATGGAAGCGGCATACATCATGGTGTATCTGTGGAAGCAATCGGTCGAAAAAGCCAAGACTGCGGACGATCTCGACAAGGTGAAAGCGGCAGCTTATGGGCAAACCTTTGATGCCCCTGAAGGATTGGTGACGATGAACGCAAACCATCACTTGTCTAAATATGTGCGGATTGGTGAAGTCGCCGATGACGGTCTGTTTAAGATTGTTAGTGAAACCAAGGATGCGGTGAAGCCCATACCTTGGAACCAGTTTGTGACCGACACCAAAGGCTTTTCCTGCGATTGGTCTGACCCGGCTAAGGGTGGTAAGTTCAAAACCACTTAAGGTTTAACCGATCGTGAATTAAATAAGCCGGAATAATCTGCGTACGGGCATGGCACTGCCGTGCCCATTATCTCTGCAAGTAACCGATATTATTTAATCTGCGATCGTAAGTTTGAGCTTTAAGTGGTGTCATTTGATTTAAAGCTCAAACCTTAACGTTCTTCGCGATCGTATCTCTGTTTAGAGCTTCACAGAAGCGCAAGACTCTCATTTAGAAGCAAAGCCGATCGTCTAAAACGCAAGTTAAGCAATATCTTCTCTAAAACGTAGCTAATCGGATTGACACGATCGTCCTGCCTCAATAATTTTGCATCTTAGCGCACACTTTTTGACTGAGTGCCATGAGACTCTATGGTTCATTCGCGTAGTCCTTCACCCGAAACATGAATGCTATCAGGATTACTAGACGGTATCTTTAGCGGAATCAGTATTGGTTCTGTTTTGTTGTTGGCGGCGCTAGGGTTAGCGATCGTCTTCGGACTCATGGGTGTGATCAATATGGCACACGGTGAGTTGATGATGTTGGGAGCGTATACCACGTTCATGGTGCAAAACGTTTTCAAATCATTCGGCGGTGCGTGGTTTGAGCTTTATATTTTCTTTGCGCTGATCGCTGCGTTTGTGGTGACAGCACTATTCGGTTTAGTGTTAGAGCGGGGTGTGATTCGCTATCTCTATGGCAGACCGCTCGAAACTTTGCTGGCAACTTGGGGCGTGAGCTTAATTTTGCAGCAGTTTGTTCGCAGCGTTAGCTGGGTCTTAGTGATTGGAATTGTGCTGTTTTGCTTATTATTTTTTGGGGCGTTAAAGCTGCTGTCTCGTCGCCCTGATTTTGATCGCATCCGCAACTGGGTGATCGCGATTATGCTGCCATTATCAGCCGCGATCGCGCTCGTAACCGGAATTGTGGTCGGGCAGGTTTATAAGCTCACCGTAACCAAGCCCTGGTTTGGCGCTCAAAACGTCGATGTGACTGCGCCTAAATGGTTGCGCGGTGGACTCCCAATCGGAGGGTTTCAACTTTCTTACGTCCGCATCTTTATTATGGTGCTGACGATCGCCTGCGTCGTTGCAATTTATCTATTCTTGAATCGATCGACGTGGGGCTTACGGATGCGATCGGTGACGCAAAATCGCAGTATGAGCGCCTGTCTCGGCATCCCTACCCAGAAAGTAGACGCGCTCACATTTGCGATCGGTTCAGGGTTAGCAGGCATCGCAGGCTGTGCGGTCAGTCTCCTCGGTTCGGTGGGCCCTAACACAGGACAAAACTACATCGTAGACACGTTCATGGTGGTAGTCGTGGGCGGCGTGGGCAAACTGGTCGGCAGCATTGTGGCGGCGTTGGTGATTGGCACGACGACCTACCTGATAGGTTCTGGCGTTCTGGCAAATTTACTAGCGCCGATTCAGCCACTTGCAGATTTCTTTACCTTTTTTGCAACCACTAGCATGGCAAAAGTGCTGGTCTTCGCATTGATTATCGTATTCCTGCAATTCCGTCCAGCCGGGCTATTCCCGCAGAAAGGACGAACGGTTGATGCCTGATGAATTATGAATCGCGACAGTTCATAATTTTCCATTTCTTACGTGAAGGGAGCTACCAGTGGACATAACCGCTACAAAACCGAGGTTTGATTGGCAGAAACGGCGCTTCTTGCTGATCGAAGGCGCGATCGTGCTCGTGTTCGTTCTACTGTTGATTTTCGTGATTCCCCAGTTTCTCGTCAGCATTGGCCAGGCGTTTCGCGTCAACTTGCTAGGGCGTTATCTGGCACTGGCGATCGTCGCTTTAGGCATCGATATTATTTGGGGCTACACAGGCATTCTCAGCCTGGGACACGGGCTTTTCTTTGCCCTGGGCGGCTATGCCCTGGCAATGTATCTGCAATTGCAGCCAAACGGACAGTTGCCTGACTTTTTCTCGCTCTATGGCGTGACAGAATTACCTGCGTTTTGGCAGCCCTTTAGCTCATTGCCCTTTACGATTTTTGCGGCGGTTGCAATTCCGACGATCGTGGCTGCCGTGTTGGGATATTTGGTGTTTCGCAATCGCATCCGAGGCGTTTATTTCGCGATCTTGACGCAAGCGGCATTGATTGTCTTTTTCAACCTTTTTAACGGTCAACAAAAACTAATTAACGGCACCAACGGTTTAAAGACCGATACCGCGACGATTTTTGGTCAACCCGCTGGCTCGGCTGCGGTGCAATGGTCGTTCTATGTGCTGACGGTCGTGCTGTTGGCGGGGGCCTATGCCCTTTGTCGTTGGCTCACCAGTGGTCGCTTGGGGCGGTTGCTGATTGCGATTCGAGATGACGAACCGCGCGTTCGATTTACGGGTTATAACCCAACTGCATTTAAAGTGCTAGTATTTGCCGCGTCAGCCGGGTTAGCAGGTGTTGCAGGGGCGCTTTACACCGTGCAGTCTGGCATCATCACACCTAAAGTGATGGATATCGCGTTCTCGATCGAGATGGTGATTTGGGTAGCAGTGGGCGGACGTGCCAGCCTCGTCGGTGCGATTTTAGGAACGCTGGTTGTCAACTTCGCCAAAAGCTTTCTCAGTGAGAAGTTTCCAGAAGTTTGGCTGTTTTTCCAGGGGGCGTTGTTCTTGATTGTGGTCATGGTCTTGCCGGGTGGCTTGATCGGTTGGCTCCGAACGCATGGACTCGATTATTCACGCACCCTCCTCAGAGGCAAGCAGCGAGTCACAACTTACCCCAGCCTTGAAGAAGACCCGGATGTGGAATATGAGCGACAAGATCTTACAAATCGAAAATCTGACGGTTAGTTTTGACGGCTTTAAGGCGATTAAAAACCTTAATTTCAGTCTCGACCCAGGTGAATTGCGGGTGGTCATCGGCCCGAATGGCGCGGGCAAAACCACTTTTTTAGATACGATCACTGGCAAAACGCAGCCCACGATCGGACGGGTGATCTTCAAAGATCGTGACCTGCGCGGATTGAAAGAACATCAGATCGCGCGGATGGGCATTGGTCGCAAGTTTCAAACGCCGCGTGTGTATTTAAACTTGACCCCCCGCGAGGGTTTAGAACTCTCGTGCAATCGACGCAAAAACATTATTGGAGCCGTGTTTGGCAAACCCACCACCGCTGAACGACGCACCGTCAGCGGATTGCTAGACACGATCGGGCTAACCAACAAAGCCGACATTCAAGCCGCGCTTTTATCTCATGGCGAAAAGCAGCGTCTAGAGATTGGCATGCTCGTGGCTCAGTCTCCCGATCTGCTGCTAGTTGATGAACCTGTAGCAGGTTTAACCGATGAAGAAACCGAGAAAGTCGGCGATCTGCTGATGGCACTGGCAGAAAGCCACTCGATTATCGTCATCGAACACGACATGGAATTTGTGCGTCAAATCGCTCGTCAAGTCACCGTCCTACACGAGGGCACTGTCCTCTGTGAAGGCACAATGGACGAAGTGCAAACCGATCCCCACGTGATCGAAGTCTATCTAGGACACCAAGACGAAGCCGAAGCCGCCTAATTCAGGCCTTGGGTAATCTGAAATCTGCCCAAAATCTAAACCATAAAATCCAAAAAATAATATGAGTCAAACAAGCGGTGCAACTGCACAACCAATCAATCCGACAACCGGAACCCCAATGCTAAAGGTATCGGATCTGAATGTTTATTACGGCGAAAGTCACATTCTGCGAAACGTCGATATGACCGTCCATCCCGGCAAAATGGTTTGCTTAATTGGGCGCAACGGAGTCGGCAAAACTACCTTGCTCAAAAGCATTATGGGATTGCTCAAACCCCGTAGTGGCTCGATCGAGCTAACAGGCATCCCAATTTTAGGTAAGTCTCCCGATCAACGCGCCCGCATGGGCATTGGCTATGTGCCGCAAGGACGAGAAGTGATTCCGCGATTGACGGTCAAAGAAAACTTGATTTTAGGCATGGAAGCGCTGCCAGACCGTAAGTCTAAAACTCAAGACATTCCCGATGAGATTTTCGACCTCTTCCCCGTGCTGAAGACGATGTTGTGGCGATTAGGCGGCGACCTGAGCGGCGGACAGCAGCAGCAACTCGCGATCGCTCGTGCGTTGATGGGTCGTCCCCGTTTGCTCGTACTTGACGAACCGACCGAAGGCATTCAACCCTCGATTATTCTCGAAATCGAGGCGGCAGTCCGGCGCATTGTTGCCACCACCGGAGTCTCTGTTCTGCTCGTCGAACAACATTTGCACTTCGTTCGTCAAGCAGATTGGTATTACGCCATGCAAAAAGGCGGCATTGTGGCATCGGGTTCCACCCGCGAGTTGAGCAACGAGGTAGTTCAGCGCTTCTTAGCGGTCTAGCGCCTCATTAGCCGCAGATTTTAAGACGGCATCTAGCAAGCCAGGGAAGCGATCGTCTAATTCTTGCCGTCGCAGCGAGTTGATATGCTGCGTCCCTTCTTTGCGGCAGTGGAGAACCCCAGCATCGCGCAAAATTTTGAAGTGGTGCGATAGGGTAGATTTCGCGATCGGAATGCACAGCGCCGCACAGGGCAGTTCTGCTTGTTCTGCCAGCCGCTGGACAATTTCTAGCCGCACAGGGTCGCCCAGGGCATATAAAACCCCTGCTAAAGAAATCTTTTTAATCTCTGGGTGATAAAATAATCTCATATCTGTATTATGCCATACACCAAGGGTTCGTTCAGTTGTTCGAGATTGTTGAACTATTAGAAGACAAGGCTGATAATATTACCTCTAAAGGCGTAAAAACCTCCAAACTAAAAAACATAGGATTTAAGGGAACTTCGTATGATCTTTGAAATTCTTCATACTTATTGTTGCTGTGCTAGTATCTGGATGTTTGAGGAGACGTTACGGCTGTTTATCAGCATAATTTCGGTGGTGGAGGAGTAACACGAGTGAAAGGTAGTATACCGATCGGGTATTCGAGTCTATGTTTACAGCGAAATCAACCCGGGCCCATTCGCATCGGGGTCATCGGGGTTGGCAACATGGGTCAGCACCACACCAGAGTCTTGAGTATGCTCAAGGATGTGGAGCTAGTAGGAGTTTCGGACATTAATGTAGAACGCGGATTGGACACGGCTAGTAAATATCGTGTCCGATTTTTTGAGGATTACCATGATTTGATTAGTCATGTCGATGCTGTCTGTATTGCGGTGCCAACTCGACTGCATCACGCAGTCGGCATGGCAGCCCTGAGAGCCGGAGTGCATGTGCTGATCGAGAAACCGATCGCGGCTAGCATTGCCGAAGCCGAATCGCTGGTCAACGCTGCTGCTGAATGTAGATGCATTTTGCAGGTCGGGCATATTGAGCGATTTAACCCTGCCTTTCAAGAACTCAGCAAAGTCTTGAAGACAGAGGAATTGCTGGCGATCGAAGCTCATCGCATGAGTCCTTATTCCGATCGGGCCAATGATGTTTCGGTCGTTTTAGATCTGATGATTCATGACATCGACTTGATGTTAGAGCTGGCAGGATCGCAAGTCGTCAAGCTCACCGCCAGCGGCAGTCGTGCCTCCGATTCAGGATACTTAGACTATGTGACGGCAACGCTGGGCTTTGCTAACGGCATTGTGGCAACGCTGACTTCTAGCAAAGTCACCCATCGCAAAATCCGGCGGATTGCGGCTCACTGCAAAAACTCTCTAACCGAAGCTGATTTTCTCAACAACGAGATTTTGATTCACCGTCAGACCACAGCGAATTATAGGACTGACTACGGTCAAGTTTTATATCGTCAAGACGGGTTGATCGAAAAAGTCTACACCAGCAATATCGAGCCACTGCACGCAGAGTTAGAACACTTTGTGGGCTGTGTGCGCGGTGGAAACCAGCCCTCAGTTGGCGGAGAGCAGGCTTTAAAGGCGCTACGTCTGGCGAGTCTGATTGAGCAGATGGCGCTCGATGGAAAAGCCTGGAACACGCAAAAAGAAAGCAAGGTCGTTGAGCTAGACACTCCAGCGATGGCAGTTTAACGTCAGTTCGATGAGTTCTTTCGCTTCGTTCTTCAGGGCTTCAGCCCCCTAAATCCCCCAATTCTGGGGGACTTTGAACTCCGATTCCCCCAGAATTGGGGGGCTAGGGGGGCGTTCCCGGATTGGCAATCGCCACGAGAAACTTACATCGAATTCACGTCAGTTTAGATTCTTCTAAATCAGTTTTTTCATTCCACAAGGCGGGCAGTTTGTCCGCTTTTTTTGTGGGCAATTCTGATAGAAGATGAACGCTCATCTCTGAAGGTCGCTTGCTAATTTGTAACAAATCATTTACATTACTTTACATAAAGAGACTAAATCAAAAGAAAATTCGCTGATTCCAGCTTTTTAAGTTCGTTCACTTTACACTTCTTTAAGTTTAATCTTTTGAAAAATGTTATGAATGCCGATCAACTTCTAGAACGCTATGCATCGGGGGAGCGCGAATTCTTTCAAGCCAACCTGCATACCGCGAGCCTGAGCGAGGTTTGTCTAGCAGACATCAACCTGACTCGATCGGATCTTGCTAACGCCCTTTTGTCTCAGACTATTCTGCGGCAAGCCAATTTAAGCGAAGCCAATCTCACCGCCGCCACCCTGTGGAGAACCGATCTTCGGGGCGCAAAACTAACCTGGGCAACCCTGAACCGATCGAGCCTAATTCGAGCGAGAGTCAGCAAAGCAAAACTTCTGCAAGCGTCTCTGATTAAAACTGATTTGCGATTAGCCGACCTCCGCTATGCCGACCTCACAGGCGCAAACTTGACCGGAGCCGATTTGCGCTACGCGAACTTGTTTGGTGCAAACCTGACCGGGGCAATCCTCAGCAAAGCAAACTTGACTGGGGCAAACTTGAGCAAGGCAAACTTAACAAGAGCCTCTCTTGATCAAGCGATATTGACTAGAACCAAGCTTCTTTCAGCCAATTTGACGGGAGTTGGTTTAACTCGCGTTGATCTGCGGCGGGCAACTTTAACAGAGGCCACCCTGCCGACCGCCGAGCTGACCCTGCAAAGATAACTGAACGATCGCCCCTTTCTAACTGCAAACGTCATTGGTGATGAGGACTCAAAATTCTTTATTGCAAGATTTGCGCCAAGCTTTACCCCAGCTACGATCGCAAATTTATTTCAAAGCTTCATTAACAGCCCTCTCTCATGCGATGGAAGACCTCGTGCTATCTGGGACTGATCAGCCGTTAGTGATTGCCAACTTTCAACAAGAGCGCTTTTATCGTCAAGAAGCCCCACGCTATCAAAAGATTGGTGAAATAACCGATCAAGTCTATGTGTTGGCTGCGCCAGAAACCGCCTTTAACGAGGGTGCAGTCTCCTACACAACGATTGCCCTTTCACCCGATGATCACCTCGCTCAGGAGTGGCATCTGGTCATCGTAGGTCACCATTATTCTGCCTGTCTAGTGTGCCGAGAACACGCCGCACCGATCGGCACACCTTCGTTAGATGAGGTCAGACAGTTTCAAGGGTTTTGGACGTTTGATCCGTCCATTACAATTCAGGCGGCTCGATTGCTGCTAGAGCGCATTGTCGTCTATCGACCAGAGTTGACTCCAAAAGTGCGGATTGCAGAACGAGAATATGGATTGATAGAGCAAGATTCTTTAGCTCAGATTCAGACAGAGATTGACCCAAATCTATTTGTCGATCGCATGGTCAATTATCTGCAAGCGAGCCAATATCGCTTGCTCAACGCCTATCGGACGATCGCCAGCCAAGAACAGAAAGAGCGACTGATTAACTCGATCGCCACGGCAATTCGTCGGTCATTAAACCCCGAACAGATTCTCAATGTCACCGTGACTGAGTTAGGGCGCGTCTTTGGTGCAAGTCGATGTCTACTGCATCGCGACCAATCCGACTATCCGCTGGTCGAATATGAGTCGATCGCCCCTGGGTTGGTATCTCTGCGCGGGCAAGTTTGGTCATTAGCGGCTCATCCTTTGTTTCAGGCGGCATCGGGGCAAACCCAAAATGGCACCCTGGATTCAGAACGCACGATTACGATCGCCGATGTCAGCCAAGATCTAGGCATTCAGTCTGATCTCGCACTCCAGGCTCAACTTCAGAGCTATCAGATCGCAGCGTGTTTGATGGTGCCGATTCGTTACCGAGGCACCTCACTGGGGTTGTTAGAACTGCACCAACCCGAAGCCCATATCTGGAAAGCCGATGAAGTGGCACTCGTCGAGACGATTTCGACTCAGGTGGCGGTCGCCTTAATGCAAGCTCAAGCCTATAGCCGACTTGAAACTCTCAATCATCAACTTGCAGACTTAGAGAAAACTCAAAGTAACTTAATCGCGATCGTCGGGCACGAATTGCGAACGCCTCTATCCACGATTCGGGTTTGCTTAGAGAGTTTGGCAACCGAGCCAGATATGCCGATCGAGTTTCAGCAAGTCATGCTCGAAACGGCGTTAGAAGACTCAGAGCGATTGCGAAAGCTGGTGCAAGATTTTCTCACGTTATCCCGGCTAGAAAGTGGAACCGTGCGCTGGCTAGTCGAGCCAATCTCTTGTCAAGAATGTCTAGAGTTAGTCTTGAGTCGTTACACATCTGGTCGCGATCATCCTCAAATTGTGTTGGATATAGACGATCCACTACCTCTAGTGTTGGTGGATGGGGACGGCTTGATCGAAGTGTTGAACAAACTTCTCGATAACGCCTGCAAGTTTACGCCTGCTGATGGAAAAATAACGATTCGCACGCAACTCGCAGAGAAGACTGACTGCGATCGAGCCAATGTTCAGTTAGAAATCGTGATTGCAGATACGGGGCGGGGCATTGAGCCAAATCGATTAGAAGCCGTCTTCGAGCGCTTCTCACAAGAAGAGGGATTTTTGCAGCGAACTGTAGGCGGAACGGGTTTAGGATTAGCAATTTGTCAACGCACGATCGAGTCGATGGGCGGCACCATTTGGGCAGAATCGCGGGGCAAAAACCAGGGCAGTGAATTCCATTTCACCGTCAAAGTCGCGTAGGGGCATGGCATGCCGCGCCTTGATCTATCAGAATTAACTGACGTTAATCGAGTATGCGACGATGGATGAAACACGATCGTCTCTTTTCAGTGCCACAATGCTCGATTTGCTGCTTATCACAACCCTGGGGTTTCTCGGAAGCTTTGGGCACTGCCTGGGGATGTGTGGCCCGTTGACCGCTGCCTTTTCTCTGTCGGGGCAGGCTGCATCCTCAACGTGGCAACGCCAATTAACGTTTAATCTGCTGCTCAATTTAGGGCGAGTGTTGAGCTATGCGCTGGTCGGGGCAGCGATCGGGGCACTCGGCTCTGTCTTAATCGCAGGTGGACAATTGGCGGGCATCGATAGCGCTCTGCGTCGAGGCTTGGCGATTTTTACAGGACTGCTGCTAATCTGGTTCGGACTCTCGAATATCAATCCCAAATTTTTGCCGCATGTGCCTGTGTTGCATCCATTTGCAGGGAAGCTGCACGATCGCCTCAGCCGTACCATGATGCACCTCTCTCAAGCCAAACAGTGGTGGACTCCGGCTTTGTTAGGAATGGTTTGGGGCTTGGTTCCCTGCGGGTTTCTCTATGCAGCTCAAATTAAAGCCGCCGAGACTGGCAGTCTGTGGATGGGTGCGGCGACAATGCTGGCATTTGGCTTAGGAACCACACCGATGATGTTGGGGGTTGGCGTTTCGACTGCTTTGGTGAGTGCCGATCGCCGCAGTCAATTATTTCGACTCGGAGGCTGGGTAAGTTTGACGATCGGTCTTTTGCTGCTGCTGCGAAGCGGTGATATGGTCGATTACACCGGACACGCCGCCCTGTCGCTGCTGCTGCTGGCACTGATTGCTCGACCCATTAGCCGTTTATGGTCGGCTCCCTTGCGCTATCGTCGAGCGTTGGGAGTTGGCGCATTTGTGCTGTCGCTGGCGCACGTTTCTCACTTTGTCGATCACGCTTTCAACTGGAATCTTCAGGCAATTTTCTTTATGCTGCCCCAGCAACAGTGGGGGATGTGGGCAGGAATTTTAGCATTGGGATTGATGATCCCGGCGGCGCTCACTAGCTTTGATGTGATGATGACAAAACTGGGTCAAACCTGGCGAAAAATTCACTGGTTGAGTCTTCCTGCGCTGCTTTTGGTCGCGATCCACACAGGGTTAGTCGGCTCTAGCTATTTGGGCGAACTGCAACTCACAGCGGCTCACTGGCTACGGGTGATTTTGTTAGGCGTGTCAGTTGTTGGCGTGTTGTTAATCCGATCGCGCTTCGTTTGGTCACTCCTATCTCTCGAAAAATTCTATGTCGCACCGTCCCGCAAATAAAAGAACTATCGGCTATGGCGCTCTAGTGTCGATCGCTGCTCTCTTGCCCATCCTTTCCGCTCAGGCGCACAACGTTAAAACCTCTAGTGACGTGGCTGCGCTTTTTCATATCGAGCCAGACCACAATCCCAAAGCGGGTCAGTCTTCTCGCGCCTGGTTCGTCCTGACTAGGAAGGGCGGAGAGCTAATTGCGTTAGAAAAATGCAACTGCAAGTTAGAAGTTCATCAAGAACCGCACAAAGAAAGCTCTGAACCGCTCTTAGAACCGCCGCTAAAAGCCATCTCTGCTGAACAATACCAAGGGGTTCCAGGTGCAGAAATCGTCTTTCCGAAGGCGGGAATCTATGAGCTAGAGTTAAGCGGCACGGCTAGAGATGGACAAAGCTTTCAGCCGTTTGAATTGTCTTATAGTGTCACCGTTCAGTCAGGTGAAGCGGCACAACCCTCGATCGCGCCCTCCCCGATCGCCCAAGTTCCCACTGAGACGGCTGGCTCTCGAAATGGATGGCTATTGCCTGGAGTTGCGATCGCTGCCCTTCTAGGAGTCGGTGTTTGGCTGATAAACCGGAAGTAAAGTGAGGCGAATCCCAGTCCTAAAGGACTGGGATTCGCCGGATAAATCAGGTTTACCCAGTCTCGCCACAGCCACCACCAGTTCGTCTGAGTCAACGGGTTTAGACAAATGCCATTGAAACCCAACCGATAAGGCTTGTTGCTGGTTGATGTCTCCAGCGTAGGCAGTCACCGCGATCGCCGGAATCTCTCCCCCTTGTTGAGGCGGCAAAGTTCGCACTTGTCGCATTAGCTCATAGCCATCCATCTCTGGCATTCCGACATCGCTCACCAACACTTGGTGAGGAGTCTGCGCCAACGTTTGCAACACTTCTTCAGCCGAAGTGACGGAGGTCACGCTGGCGCCTGACTGCTCTAGCACAAAGGTGATTAAGTCACGAGAGTCTGTGTCATCATCGACGATTAAGACATTCATTCCTTGCAGGCTCAGAGAAGCGGTGGGTTGCAACCCCTCAACCGAGGATGCAGAGTTTTCGGTGAGCGGCAAACAGATTGTAAAGGTCGCCCCTTGCCCGTCACCGCGGCTATCTGCCTCGACTGTGCCGCCGTGTAGATCAACAATTTGACGCACGATCGCCAGTCCTAACCCCAGTCCGCCAAAGGTGCGAGTTGTCGAGCCATCTTCCTGTCGAAAATAGTCAAACACGCTGGGCAAAAAGTCTGCGCCAATGCCCTTGCCCGTATCCATCACCTGAATTTGGGCATGAGTATCGGTGCGCCTGAGCCGAACCTCAATTCGTCCCCCTTCAGGCGTGAATTTGACCGCATTGGACAGCAGATTCCAGATAACCTGCTGCAAGCGCGTGGGATCTCCCATCACTTCCACCGTGGGGTCAAACACGGTTTGAATGTCAACCTCTTTTGCTTGCGCGGCTAATCGAACTGTGTCTAGCGCTGCCAAGATGCAGTATTCCAAATTAATCGGAGTCAGCTTGAGTGTGAGTTTATCGCGCAAAATTCGCGAGACATCTAGCAGATCTTCAATGAGCTTTGCTTGTAGTTGGGCATTGCGCTCGATCGTGGCGAGTGCCTCGGTGGTTTTTGCCTGATCAAATTTGCGGGTTTGCAGCAGCTTAACCCAGCCCAAAATCGGGTTGAGGGGTGAGCGTAACTCGTGAGATAGCACCGCCAAGAATTCATCTTTGAGACGATTGGCGTTCTCAGCTTCTCGTGCCGCTCGCTCTTGCTCTAGAAGTTGTGCTTCTGTTTGTTTGCGATCGCGAATGTCGCGAATCAGCCAGCGCAAACCCTCGATCGTTCCAAAAGCGCTGCGAATGCAAGTCACCGTCACCTCAACTGGAATCGCGTCACCCTGTCGAGGCTGCACTTGCAACTCCCAGTTTTGGATCTGCTCAAGCGCTGGCAATCGATTGAGTTGCTGATAAAAAGCTCGCCGATCTGAGTGAGCAATAAAAACATTCAGGGGTTTGCCGATTAAAAACTTTAAGTCTACAGAGAGCAAGGTGACGATCGCGTGGTTAGCTTCTTGAATGACCCCAACCTGATCTGTCACCAAATAACCGTCGGGCGCAAAGTTAAACAGATCTTGATAACGCTGCCTTTCGGCTACCAATGATTGATTTCGCTCGTGCAGTTCTTCTTCCGCAGCCTTCAGTTCCTCAAAGGTGAGCTGCAACTCCTCATTGATGACGGCTAGCGATCGGTTACGTTCCTCTAACTGAGCAATACTATCAGCGTTCTCTTGCGTTAGGGACTGATGATCGGCCATAGCACTAGCTTCTTCTTCAGGAGACATATTGTCTTTTGCAAAATCAGTTAAAACTGCAAAGCAGAGTTTGAGAAACTGACGAATAAGAGCAGAGTAATGTGAATGGCTATGCTTCTCTATCTACTTTAAGAAAGAGAGTTTTCAACGTGGGTCGTTAGGAGCATGCTGTGCCGTATAGGGCGATCGCTACATGAGATATAAGATTCTGCAAGACTGGACTAAAAGAATCTGAACCAACTTTGTTTAAATTAAGGGTAGATTTAGAATCTAACGCGATGTACGACTTTCCTAAAACCGCCCAAAAGCATGCCTCACCCTAGCCCTCTCCCCAAAGAGAGGGAACCAGAGATTGATTGAAAGCCCCCTCTCCCGTAGGAGAGGGGTTGGGGGTGAGGGTTCTTCGCACATCGCGTAATCTACCTCCAGGATATTCGACTTTTAGCGTTTCACTTTTTACCCTTCATCATGATCGATCACGACGTAATCATCGTTGGCGGCGGATTAGCAGGTTCTCGTGCTGCTTTAGAAATTGTTCGCACAAACCCCAGTCTCAGCGTCGGCTTAGTCGCAAAAACTCACCCGATTCGATCGCACTCGGTTGCAGCACAGGGCGGCATGGCAGCAACCCTCAAGAATGTGGATGCAACTGACACATGGGAAGCTCACGCCTTCGATACGGTCAAGGGTTCAGATTATCTTGCTGATCAAGATGCGGTTGCCATTCTGACTCAAGAAGCGGCAGATGTTGTGATCGACTTAGAACACATGGGAGTCTTGTTCTCTCGCCTCCCTGATGGCAGAATCGCTCAACGCGCGTTTGGCGGACACTCCCACAACCGCACCTGTTATGCCGCCGACAAAACCGGACACGCCATTTTGCACGAGCTAATCTGCAACTTGATGAAACACGGCGTTAAAGTCTACGAAGAATGGTATGTCACCCGCCTGATTCTCGAAGAAGGACAGGCAAAAGGCATCGTCATGCGAAACATCCAAGACGGAACGCTGGAAGTTGTCAGAGCAAAAGCCGTGATGTTTGCCACAGGCGGCTATGGTCGCGTTTATAACACCACCTCTAACGATTACGCCTCGACGGGTGACGGGTTAGCCATGACCGCTATGGCAGGTTTGCCCCTCGAAGACATGGAGTTTGTGCAGTTTCACCCGACCGGATTGCCCGTCGGCGTTTTGATCTCCGAAGCCGTGCGCGGAGAAGGAGCTTATTTGATTAACAGCGAGGGCGATCGCTTCATGGCAACCTACGCCCCTTCTCGCATGGAGCTTGCCCCCCGCGATATCACCTCCCGCGCCATCACCTACGAAGTTCGCGCAGGTCGAGGAGTCAATCTCGACGGCACAAAGGGCGGTTCGTTTGTCTATTTAGACTTGCGCCACATGGGGAAAGAAAAGATCATGAGCCGCCTGCCCTTCTGCTGGGAAGAAGCCCATCGTTTTTTAGGCATTGATGCGGTGACGCAGCCGATGGCGATTCGTCCCACAGTTCACTACTCAATGGGCGGCATTCCGGTCAACACTGACGGGCGGGTGAGAAGCAGTGCGAATGATCTAGTCGAAGGATTCTTCGCAGCAGGAGAAGCGGCGTGTGTGTCAGTGCATGGAGCAAATCGGCTGGGCAGCAATTCGCTTTTAGAGTGCGTGGTTTATGGGCGCAGAACGGGTGCGGCGATCGCGCAATATATCCAAACCCGTAAATTGCCAGAGGTGGATGGCGATCGCTACATCACCGAAACTGAAACTCAAATTCAGACCCTCCTCGACCAGCCCGGACAGTATCGCATCGCCGAAATTCGCCAAGCCTATCAAGACTGCATGACTGACCACTGCGGCGTTTTTAGAACGGAAGAAGTGATGCGAACCGGACTGGCGAAGCTCAAAGAAATCCAGCAGAAATACACGCAAATTCGGCTCGACGACAAAGGCACACTCTGGAACACTGAAATCACAGAAGCCTTGGAGCTAAGAAGTCTGCTCGTTGTGGGTGACATGATCCTCACGTCTGCCCTCAGCCGACAAGAGAGCCGAGGCTCACACTTCCGCGAAGACTTCTCACAGCGAGACGATCGAAACTTTCTCAAGCACACACTCGCCTACTACTCTCCGGCTGGCATCGATCTCGACTATGTGCCCGTTGTTGTTAACATGTTTGAGCCACAAGAACGCAAATATTAAAGGAAAAACGGTTCGTATTAACGCGATCGAATACTACATCCGAGAAGTCAACCAGATTTTAGGAATTTTGATGGGTGCGATCGCCGCCGTCTCAACACTAGGATGCGCCGCTTAGGAAAAACTTTAATCGGTCGGCTCCAATGCATCATGGGGAGGCTGCTGACTCCTGCCGCTTTTAGCCGCTTCTAGCTTTTGCCGAATCGCCGTTTGAACTTTTTCATCGAAATCAGGGTCATCGGGACTCGCAATAATCCTGCGCGGACGCTGATTAATTCTGTCTAAATAGGCTTGAAAAGCGGCTTTATCTCCCCGATGCTTGAGAAAATACTGTTTCAATTCAGCGTCAGACATTGCATCATAATCAGTCTGGCTCATCAGATAACGCTCCGTTGGGCAAAATTTGGAACTCAAGCTCTTCGTCAGATCCAGCGAGGACGTACACATTGCGAGTTCGCATATCAACGCAAATTAGATGTACGGGTTGAAGCATCGTAAACGTCAATTGATATCCGATCCGATACAGACTCGCCAGTTGAGAAGCAGTGGGCATTTTGATTAGTCACACCATCTGCTGCTCATTTTAGCAATTGTTTCTAGTTAACCCTGCGATCGAAGACTACATCCGAGAAGTCAACCAGATTTCGGGAATTAACGATCTAACGTTAGTGATCATCGGCGGTAAGCAACCTCGAACTCAGCGCCAAGATCTTCCCTACTGTCCGTTGCCCCACGGTTGTTATACGGCGCTAATCTCCCACCTCCACAGATTTCCAACATCAGGATCGATAGTCTCTGATCCTTTGGTCATCCCGCACTTCTTCAATACTCTAGTCGATGCATTATGTTCTGCCAGTGTGTGAGCGCAAACACAGTCCACTAACTTTGACCCAAACGCTATCTCAATCAGCTGACGTGCCGCAGAAGTTGCAAACCCTCTGCCCTGATAATTTGGGGCGACAGAGTAACCAATCTCAATGGTGCGCTTAGAATCTGGAACTGATTTGAAGCCTCCAAGCCCAACCAACGCCTGGTCAGGACGAAAAAGAAACAGATACGGTAGCCAAGGATGCCAAATTTGCGAACCTTGCATCTGGTTCAAAATGTATTGAAGTGCCCCTTCAAAAGGCATATACCCATCGACCACTTGAAGCCCGTAAGCTTTTAGAAAAGCATCTGCGCCCTCAATCAACTTTTCAAGGTGTTCAACGGAGCAAGGAACAATTTCTACATCCATGATTCAGGCTTCCTCAACAGATAAGCTTCAAATGCTGCCCCAACTAAAACGCCAGCAGTATAACTGTTGTTGGGCTGAACGTTTCTGCCTATTATTCTAAAACCGATCGATAGACGGAAGGCTTCCACAGATCCCCCCAGATTTGCATAGATCGCTCTAAAAAAGCGGAACTTCGATCGCGCATCTCCCCAAAGACAAGTATAATTACATCAGTTTGAAGGGGAGTAGCTGCTGGTCAACAAACACCAGCCCACTTGAATCAACATACTGGTGATGAGCCTGGTTCAAGTGACAAATATGGGTCAGAGATTAGGGATCAAAGAATTGAGCAGACAAGCTCACTCTTCCCGAACCTGAAACCCAGTTTGCAAGCGAGACCTTCACTGAGTTCACATCTGATGTGAGCTTGGTGGAGTCGTTGCACCCTCATCAAGCCCACTCAGAAAATCTCTACACTGTTGATTCTGGGGAGCTTGAGAGCGTGTTAACTGCCTTTACTGCGGGTTTATTACTCATTACCGTCTCTGAGTTGGGCGACAAGACGTTTTTTATCGCCATGTGTTTAGCGATGCGTCACCGTCGCCGCTATGTGTTTGCCGGGGCTGTACTTGCGCTTGCTGCAATGACCATCTTGTCTGTTAGTTTAGGACGGGTCGTGTCACTGCTGCCCAGAGACTTGACTCATTACGCTGCGATCGTGCTGTTTGTCGCGTTTGGCATCAAGCTGCTCTACGACGCTCATCAAATGCGGCCTGAATGCAGCGATCGCACCCTAGCCGCCGATGACGACTATCTTGAGTGTGCTTCTGATGCAGAGCGAGACGCGATCGCCGCCATCTCTCAAGCCGAAGTCAAGCTCAAAAAGAAAACGCCCTTTGCGATTTGTTTAGAAGCGTTTGGGCTGGTTTTTGTGGGTGAGTGGGGCGATCGCACTCAGTTCGCTACGATCGCGCTGGCTGCTGCTCACAATCCCGTTGGGGTGACGTTGGGCGCGATTGCTGGACACACGATTTGTGCCGCGATCGCCGTGATCGGTGGCAAACTTATTGCTGGTCGCATCTCAGAACGAACTGTCACCCAATTAGGAGGCATTTTGTTTTTATTGTTTGCGGGGGTCGCTTGGTTTGAGGGCACTTAAAGACGCTCTAATGACGGATCTTTTTAGAGTGATTCATCTAATCTTCGACGCGACTCTCTGACGCTCGTTTCGATTTGGTTTGAGGGTTTTTGATCGCGCGACCGAGTCCCATCTGAGGGTTCAATCCGCCGCACTTGAATTTGATGCAATCGCGGCCCTTCAGCAGAAATCACCGTCAACTCACAGTTGCCATATTGCAGCGTTTCTCCCGGCCCCGGAATCTTTTGCCATTGATAAAATAAAAAACCGCCGATCGTCTGATACTCTTCCGCCAGGGGAAAGTCTAGATTCAGTTCTTCATTCACTTCTTCTAAATTCGTCTGCGCCTGAATTAGGAAGGTGTTTTCGTCTAAAATCTGAATCGAAAGTTCTCCATCACCCTGCGGTTCAGGGCTGTCTCCAATAATTTGACTGATAATGTCTTGAATCGTGACTAACCCCGCAGTGCCACCAAACTCATCGACCACGACAACCATGTGCATTCGCGATCGCTGCATCAAAGTCAGCAGTTCTCCTAAGGGCGTATATTCAGGCACAAATCGAGCCGGATGAATCCACGACTTAATCGGGCTGTCTAAGGTCAATGTTCCCTGCACTAACGGTTCTGCAAGCTCCTTAAAGTGAATCATGCCGCAGACATCATCCAGCGAGTCGCCAATGACTGGGTAGCGAGAATGCCCAGAGTGAGCCACTTCTTCTAGCAAATCTCGAACTGTGGCATCCACCCACAGCGTCGTCATACTCGGACGCTGGATCATGACATCAGTTGCCGGAACATCTCCAAACTCAAAGACATTACTCAAAATCTCGCGTTCTTCAGCTTCTAACCCCGTCGATTCGCTAGAAGTCGAGATAATAAGCTGCAACTCTTCAGGAGTCACCTGGTTATACCACTCCTGCCCGGTATATTGGATGCCGATCAGCCGCAGCAGCAAGCGCGTAGACTGATTGAGAACCCAGATAAATGGGTTAAAAAATCGAGCGATCGCCAAACTAAACGGGCCCAAAAATCGAGCGATCTCCTCCGCGTAGAGCATCGCCACCGCCTTGGGGCACAGTTCACCCAACACGATTTGCAAATAGGCAATCAGCAAAAACGCGAGGGGAATCGCCAGCGAGTGCGAGAGCGTTTGCACGACCGCGGGCGAAAACGGCAACTGAGCAATCCAGCTTGCGACGATGACTGCCATCGTGCTTTCGCCGATCCAGCCCAGCGCCAAACTCGACAGTGTGATGCCTAGCTGAGTCGTAGACAGTACCCGATCGATACTGCGCTGCAAATTCTGCACGGTTCGAGCTTGAACGTCTCCCGCGTCAACCAGTTGATTGATCCGCGATCGCCGCACGGAGACGATCGCAAATTCTGCTGTCACAAAAAACGCATTAATCGTGATTAGCAGCAAAACCGACAAAAACCTTAGCGCCACCTCAGTCCAACTCAGACTTTGAGGAACACTCGACACCAAACCGACCGCAAAAGGGGCAATCATTTGCGAAGAAAACCAATAAACAATGCACCGCGAGGGCAATCAGAAAAATTAGATGGCGTTCCGAATCTTGCTAGTTTGCGCTTACTTGACTGGGATGTCAGCCATCCGCAGTTGGAGCTTTTGATCAGGGTAGTCGGTTAGCTGGATCGAGATTTTTTGGGCTTTGTCAAGCAAGGCGGTCGAAAGCGAAACCGTTCCAGTAAATTTCTGATTATTGGGCGGCAACTCGGTTGGCAAACCATCGGTGTCGGCACTGAGCACTCGTCCCTGTTCATCCGTGATGTTTAAAAAGCTGTAGAGAAATTTAACCGATTGGCTGCCCTCGTTTTTCATCGAGACATCAAACACCACTGAGTCTCCCCGCCGCCGCACGCCGCTCACTTCTACGGTCACACCCTTGTCTTGACTGACGATCGGAAACTTGGCAGAATTAGTCACCTGTTTCTCTGGCTCTGGTTTGGGCGGGGCAATGCTGGCAGTTGCCGACTTTGCATTTCCATTCAAGCGCGTCTTCACCTTCTTGATAATGTCATCTTCTTGCAAAACCACTAGCGCGTCTGAGGTTCGGGTCGAGCCATTTTTCTTGCCCACTTTGTTAGTGGGGCGGGCATCGGGCTGCGTAATTCCCTTCAGGGCTTCTCGTCCGATCGCAAACCCCCAAGCCCCTGTCACAATGCCTGCACCAAACATCAAGGTCAGCAAAATAAAGGTGAGGGCAACTGTAGAATTAATTCGCATCGATCGTGATCAAGATAAGTGAATGCGGTTTGACCTGAATTGTATTCGCTAAACACGATCGAGAACACCCGCTATTAAAAAAAAATATCGCGGCTGAGAGACAACCGCGAAACTCAAGCTAAAATGTTACACAAACCCGTCTGCGCCGTTGACCGATTGGGGAGGTAGCGAACTCATAATTCGCCTTCAGGCTGGTTCGATTCCAGCACGGCGCATTGGTGAGATTTACCGCTCAAACACTCACTCAGAGCCGATCACGCGGTTGCTGACATTGGTTTTAGGAAGGGTCAAAATTGATGTGTTGTAAGGGTTTGGCAAATCTACCGTGCGAATAATCGGGCCGCTAGAGACTTGCTGATATAGCAGATCTCGATAGATCCGATGAACGTGAGCGGCATCACGAGCGATCGCATTCTCTGGAAATTTAGGCACCCCAATCAGCGCTCCGGTCTGTCGTCCGACATCCTGAAAACTTTCAGCCGACCCAAAAAACGCCCGATCGACCGCATCGGGAATGCTTACAAGAGGCTTAAACGTCGCTACAGGTTTTTCTTGAGCCATGGCTGCCGTAGAAACTGTAGAAGCAGCCGCTAGAGCCATTAGGCTCAACACACTCTTTGACCTCACATCCATAGAATTTGTCTCCACTATTCCGCTAAAGTTTAACTTTGGATTGATGTTTAAAACCAGAGTCTTGACCTGGTTCGCAACGCTATCTTCTCAATAATTAATAACTCTAGTTTGCCCTACCTATGACAAATCTGTCCCAATCTTCTGCAAACTTTCCTTGGGCGATCGCAGAGTTGCCTGCTCTTCGTCAAGCGTTATTGGATCTATTTTGTGAAGTCGCCTATCGAGAAGGCGATTTTTTGCTCTCTTCGGGTCAGAAAAGCACCTATTACATCAATGGCAAACAGGTGACGCTGCACCCTCAAGGCGGTTTGGCAGTCGGACGAATTTTGTTGCCCTACATTTCACCTGAAACCGTGGCGGTGGCTGGCTTGACCTTGGGCGCAGACCCGATCGTGACTGCTGCTAGTGTGGTCGCAGCTTATGAGGGGCGATCGCTGGCAGCGTTGATCGTTCGCAAAGAAGTTAAAGGGCATGGCACTCAGGCTTATATTGAGGGTCTGACTTTGCCAGAGGGTAGCCCGGTTGTGGTGTTAGAAGATGTAGTGACGACGGGGCAATCGGCGATGAAAGCGGTCGATCGGCTGCGAGAAGCAGGCTATCAGGTTGAAGAAGTGATTACGCTGGTTGATCGCCAGCAAGGCGGCGCAGAATTCTACGAGAAAGTAGGTGTAAAGTTTCAAGCCGTTTTCACGATTCAAGATCTGCAAAAACGCTGGCAGGAACTCCACGCCTAGCTTGAATGTGACAAAATCCATTCTTGTAAAATCGGGTTAACGAGTTCTGGCGCTTCGTCTTGGGGACAATGACCCACCCCTTCTAACGGAATAAATTTCTCGACTTGAGGATAGTTTGCAAAGGCTTTACCAAGCTCGATCGGTTCCCACGGGTCTTTTGCTCCCCACAAAATAATTGCTGGGCAAGGCAACTTTGGGAATAAATCTTCTGGCAACGGCCCTTGAGAATAGCCTGTGAATGCGACAAAAACGGCTGCTGCACCCTGATCGCGGGCGGCTCCCATCAATAACTCGACTAGCTCATCGGTGACGGCTTCCGATCGTCCATAAGCTTTCAGCAAAATATTACGCACCGTCTTGGGCTGTGCAAGTTGCTTAAAAAACAGATCGCCCACCCATTTTCGCTTGAGAATTCCTTGCAAGACGGGCGCACCCACCCGTTTGAACCAGGGTTGCCCAATGCGCTTACGATCGTGCAGCAATCTCAACGAACAGTTGATTAACGCCAATCCTCGTGCGATTTCTGGGTGATCGACGGCAGCCTGCATCACGGCAATACACCCGATCGAGTTTCCGACCAAAAACGCTGATTCACCCACAACTTCACGACAAAAATCTGCAATCTGCTGTCCCCACGTTTCAAACGTATAGTCAACTTGCTCGATCGGCACAGGCTTTTCTGATTTACCAAACCCAATTAAATCAAGCGCATAGACTCGGCAAGTTTTTGCTAACTCTGGCGTATTTTTGCGCCAGTGATAAAACGAGGCCCCAAAACCATGAATCAGAACGACGGCAGGCCCTTCGCTGCCTTGAGCCTGGTAAGCAATCTTAAAGCCTTTCCATATCCAGGTTTTATTGTCGATCGCGGGAGAAGCAGAAGTCACCATAGGACTCGATCAGAAAATTATGAACTTTTATGTAGTCTAGCTTAACGGTTAAGCGCTAAGTTCGATGCCCTTTAAACCTTGAACCTTTTTGTGTCACGATCGGATGCGATTACTATATAAAGTTTCACTCTTTCACCCTGTAAGTTGAGTTTATGGACACGATCGGAACTCAGATTGGCGGTTACGCTCCGGATTTTGAACTCCCCGGAATCGACGGCTCGGTGCATCATCTCGCTCGATATCTCGAACAGTCTCACGCCGTTGTAGTGGTGTTTATGTGCAACCACTGCCCTTACGTGAAGATGTATGTCGATCGTCTGAAGCAGATTCAAAGCGATTTTGAGGGGCAAGGCTTGACGCTGATTGGCATTAACCCCAACGATGCGGAGCAGTTTCCTGAAGACAGCTTTGAGAAAATGAAACCCTTTGCGGCAGGCAACCAAATCAATTTTCCCTACATTCGAGATGTCACTCAAGAAGTCGCGAATGCGTTTGGGGCAAAGAAAACGCCTCATGTGTTTCTGCTCAATCAGCAAGGTGTGCTTTGCTATAACGGCGCGATCGATGACAACCCAGAAGATTCAAAACCCGTCAAAACGAACTATTTGAGAGACGCGATCGCCAGAGTTTTGGCTGGAGAGGCGATCGCTCCCACCTCAACTGACCCGATCGGCTGTTCTATTAAATGGCGTAATAGTTAGGAATCAGAGACGCGATCGCTCGACATGAAGATTGTGTGGGTCGGGCATTGCTCTCGCAGGCAGAAATGATAAAAGCGTCTAATCTACTGCTATCTTTAGGTGAAAGCAATTGAAGTCACGCAAGTCATCGTTAAATGGGAATAACTTATCGGCGGATTCTGCTGAAGCTCAGTGGTGAAGCCCTGATGGGCGACCTATCCTACGGGATTGATCCTGCCGTAGTCAATGGGATTGCCGAAGAAGTGTCAGAAATCGCGGCCACTGGAGTGCAAATCGCGATCGTCGTCGGAGGCGGTAATATTTTTCGAGGAGTCAAAGGTGCGGCAGCAGGCATGGATCGAGCCACCGCAGACTACATTGGCATGATTGCCACCGTCATGAATGCAATGACCCTGCAAGATGCCTTAGAGCACCTTGGAGTGCCCACACGAGTGCAAACGGCGATCGCGATGCAAGAAGTCGCCGAACCCTACATTCGTCGCCGCGCCATTCGTCACCTCGAAAAAGGTCGGGTCGTGATCTTTGGGGCGGGGTCTGGCAATCCCTTCTTCACCACCGATACAACGGCTGCGCTGAGAGCGGCCGAAATTAGCGCAGATGTGCTGTTCAAAGCGACGAAAGTAGATGGGGTATATGATGCCGACCCAGCCCACAACCCCAATGCGCGGCGTTTTCAAAGTCTCACTTATTCGCATGTGTTGACCCACGATTTGAAAGTGATGGACAGCACTGCCATCGCGTTGTGTAAAGATAACAATATTCCCATCGTTGTCTTTGATTTGTCGGTGACAGGAAATGTGCGCCGCGCTGTGATGGGAGAATCTATCGGAACGATTGTCGGAGGTTTGTGTGAAGTTTGCTGATGTCGAAGACCATATGAAGAAGGCGATCGAAGCCACTCAACGGTCTTTTAATACCATTCGGACGGGTCGAGCCAGCACCAGTCTTTTAGATAAGGTGTCGGTCGAATATTATGGGACTCCTACGTCTCTCAAGGCTCTCGCTAATATCAGTACGCCTGATTCGAGCACGATTCAGATTCAGCCTTACGATCGAAGCAGCATGGCGCTCATTGAGAAAGCGATCTCAATGTCTGGTTTGGGGTTAATGCCCAACAATGACGGGTCAACGATTCGGTTAAATATTCCGCCCTTGACGAGCGATCGGCGCAAAGAACTCGTAAAACTGGCAACTAAATATTCTGAAGAGGGCAAAGTCTCGGTTCGGAATATTCGCCGTGATGCGGTTGATGCGGTGAAAAAGCAAGAGAAAGCCAAGGAAGTATCTGAAGACGAATCAAAAGATATTCAAGACAAAATTCAAAAGCTAACCGACAAATATGTCGCTGAAGTGGAAAGAGTTTTGGCAGAAAAAGAAAAAGACATTACAACGGTCTAATCTGCAAAGATTGAAGCCTCAATTTACGAGCGGTCAGGTGATGAATAATCAACTGCCGCTTTTTAATTTCCAGGTTTTTTGGGCTTCTCTTGAGGTTTTGTAGCGCGTTTGTCGATCGTATCTCGAATCGTTCCCTGGGCTGATTCATGCTCACCTAACGTACGGCTAAACACATGAGTGCCATCATATTTCGCGACAAAGTAGAGATAGTCAGTGACTTCGGGTGCTAACGTCGCTTTCAGACTCGCGAGACCTGGACTCGCGATCGGAGCAGGCGGCAGCCCAGCATTGATATAAGTATTGTAGGGAGACTCCACTTTCACTTGCTCTAGCGTCAGCGGCTGCTCTTTAGTCTGCTGAACGCCTAGCGCATATTCAACCGTTGGATCAGATCCTAACGGAATGTTTTGTTTTAACCGATTGGTAAACACCCCGGCGATCCGAGGTCGTTCGGCGGCGACTACTGCTTCTTTTTCGACAATGCTAGCCAAGGTTACCCACTGCGCCAGCGAGAACTGGGTGCGATCGCGCTCTTGATTATAGAGAGGTAATGCGACCTGCTCAAAGCGATCGAGCATTTGGGTAATCACCTCAGTCGGCGTAACTTGCGCCCCAGCAGAAATTTGGTAAGTATCGGGGTAAAGAAAGCCCTCTAAGCTCGCAACACCCGTCGGCAGCCAGGGATATTTGCCCGTTGGAAGTTGGCTGGCAGCGGTCAGAAAGTCTTGCGCCTTGAAGAACCCCTGTTGCTCAAAATAACTGGCCATTTGTCTGAGCGACCAGCCTTCAGGAATGGTGAAACTGCGTTGAGCGACTTCACCCGTCCAGATTTTTTGCGCGATCGCTTGCAGAGGTTCGGCGGTCGATAGCTCATAGTTCCCTGCCTGAAAGCCTCCATCTGGCTGCTTCCACATCAACCATCGGGCCCACAGTTCCCAGGCTTTTGCCGATTTAATTAGCCCTGCGGTCTCTAGTTCTTGGCCGATCTGCTGTGCTGAGGTTCCCTGCGGGATTTGAATTATGACTCGTTTGCCCTGCTGAGAAGCAGACTCGATCGCAGGCGCACTTGCCCAGCTCCACCAAGCCTGTACCCGCCATGCTGATAGACCTAGCACCGAGCAGATGATCAGCAGATAAAATGACCCTTTTGCAATGCGCTGGACAGCTTTCATGGTGATTGTCTGAATTGAACAAGTGAGAGATCGCCCTCGTCAGAACAAATAATCGATGCTCTGTCACCACTAGTCAAGACTGATTAGAAGTTCTAATGATTAAAATTGCCAGACTGCCCTTTATTAAGAACATAAGGACGCTCTGTAGAACGTCCCTACAAGCTCTCGATCGAGCCTCGACAGAAGACTACTCCATTGCATCAAAGAGTTGATCTTCAATCATCGGCAGCATCGGCTCGATTTTTTTCAGTTCTTCTGGAGAAAGTAAGTGAGGTTGCCCGTCTTCGTCCATTCTTGCCAGAATGAAGAAGGGATCAAGCGGGGCATAGATGGCATATTCTTGCTCCTCGTGATAAAAACTAGACAGAAGTTGAAGTTCTTCTTGCTCGTCTTCTGAGTCAGACTCAACGCCCGCCCATTCGTCTTCATCTTCGATAAAATCGGGCAAATCGCCTTCAACAGTCAGCACCACAGCCGTGCGCTTTAACGTGAGGTTTTGCTCTTCTAAAACCGCTCTAGCCGTCGGAAAGACTCGATTCAATTCTTCCTCATCTTCGACTAAGACGGCTTCATCTTCCTCACCATCTTCTTGCCAAGCAAAAACTTCTACAGGAGAGTCTACTGGAAGCAGCAAGACATACTCCTGCTCTTCGACCTCTAGGGAATGCTCGACGTAGCAGATCAGGGTTAGCCCTGCCTCATCGGTCAGGGTGACGGTGGGAGCATCCATATCAATGCTATCTTCATCCATTGGACTCTCTCTATCTCGATTCGACTTGGGCATTATGATCCTTGGCGCGATCGCACTTAGCTCTCAGAAAAGTATCCCTCAGAATGGCACCTTCTCTAAAGGGTGGAGCCTAAAGGTTAAAGGTTTGTTTACGCTTTGGCTCCGAGCCGCTCTTTGAGTTTCCGTTCATCTAACCATTGTTGCAAAATAATGGACGCTGCTTTGCGATCGATCAGACCTTTATTACGGGAAGGTGAAATGTTTTCGGCGTGAAGGAGCTGTTCTGCTTGGTAGCTGGTCAACCGTTCGTCTACATATTCGATCGGGAGGTTAAGGGCGTGAGAGATGGCTCTCGCAAATTTTTGCACTTGCTTTGCCTGGAATCCCAATGATCCATCCATCGTGTAGGGCAAACCAATAATTAAGATTTGAACTTGACGATCGTGGATCATCGCCTGCAATTCAGCAATGACTTGTTGAAAAGATTTGCGCTCGATCGTCGTTAGCCCGGTCGCGATCAGTCCTGTGCCATCACAGCCCGCGACCCCGATCCGCTTTTGACCGACATCTAGCCCCAAGGCAGAGACAAACTCCATACTCATACCTTGATCCCAGGAGGACGGCTCAACAGCAAGGATCTTCACCACGAGGTTCGGTTTTAGACGCTCGATTGACAAGATCTTGAACGCTGCTGCCAGATTCGGGAGATGCGGGTGGTTTTGCAGGGTGGGTGGAATCTGGCTTAGACTCTTCTCGCTTGATTGACTTGAGCAGTGAGATCCGTCCAGGAACGGGCTTGCGAGAGGGTTGAAGCCCTTGCAGCACGTCAGAAAGCTGTAACCCCTCTACGGCAGAAGGTTTTGCTTCTCGGAGCTTATGCCACACCGATCGGGACATTACCAGCGTGTGGGCGATGCGATCGGCTCCGACGCGTTCTAAATATTCTTCTCGCTCAGGCTGATAGTCTGATGATGACAGGTGCAACGCTTGTGCCGGGACTTCTTGCGTCACTCGCGCCATTTGAGCCATTAGCTCAGGATAGAGCCAGGTGTAGGCAGGGTTGACGGTCAGTTGAGCAACGTGAGGTTGAGAACCATCGCGGCACAACTGCACCTGAAAATATCCGATCGCCGCTTTGCGCTGTGGCTCAAACACATAGCCACTTACAAACTCAGTGCGGCTAAACAACTGTCTGACCCCTTCGGCGACTGAGCTAAACAAGCTGGTCTTAAAGTCTTGAATGTGCCGATCGAAGACTTGACGCACGAGCGGCGGCATTGCCATCGTGTCGAGTTGGTAGAGCAACTGAGCATCGGCGTTGCTGACGGGCAACAGATTGGGTAAATCTGGCTCTCGGTGCGACAACTCTTGCAAAAGCTCAGGAGAGATGCCCCAATAGGTCATGTGGGCCAGACGCTGAAACCCATTTTTGCGATAGAGCGCCAGCGCAGAATTATCGTGGATATCGATTTCTAAGATCCAAGTGCGGGCTTGCCAAACTTTTTCTAAACAATAGCGCAGCAGCAGAGAGCCAATATCGCTAGAAGTCACCAACGAGGTGGTCGGCACTTCTGATTCGGATGCTGCCTCATTTTGCAGAATAACGGGATCAACGGCAACGCGATCGACGCGCCAAGTCGTCCCCGTCCGGTTAAAGGGCGACACTTGAATCAATCCTTGAATTTGCTGGTTGAACTCTGCGACGTGGATGCAGAAAGAATCTTGAAAAGGATTGGGAAACAGACTGAGAACCTTGAGAATTCCATACCAGCGCCGAATCGCTAATGGCTTTTCTCTCACCATTGAGCAATTGGGGCTTTCTGCTTCTGATGCCTCTGCACAAAGCTGCTCGACCGATTCTAAATCGCGATATTGGATTGGTCGAATCACGATATTATTTGTCTGAGGAAAGGCTCGAATCATGGTGTTAAAGCGGCTATTCACCCTCAGGGTAGGAGTTTGGCAGAAAATCTGGGTCAACCCTAAGGGATATTCATTGCCAAATTTAGACAAATCCCTAATGAGTGCCAGCAGACTCAGGCTTGACAGAGGCGCGATCGAGCAGCGACTCAGTGGGACGGATCAGGACGACAGGGGTTTGCTCATCGGCATTCCCAGCCGGGTTTGTGATCAGCGCCTGTTTGAGAAAGTTGATCGATAGATTAGAGGTCGCTGCCAATATCTTAACTGCTTTCAAGTCATTCACGTCTACGATCGCAGCAGATAGCCCAGTTTCGCGCTGAATTTGATCCACAATTCCCTGGGCGTTATCGGGCCCAAGCACGATAAATTTGTCGTAGGGGGGCAGTGTTCCGGTTACGTCATCAATCAGTCGAGCTTGATCGCCTGCTACCCGATAAAAGAAGCCAGGTTGACCAAAAAGTTTCCCGATCGCGCCTGCGACAAAGGCGACAAACACGCGCCCGGGCCCGACGATGTTAATTAAAGTCTGTAAGCCGCAGGCAGTCGCCAAACTCGAAGTCGGCAAAAACAGATAGCACAAGCGAGTCGCCAGCCATCCAGGATGAATTTCGCTGGGGTGAATAAATCGCCCTTGCATAATGGCGAGGGGCGACTCTCCGATCGTCACTACGTCTCCAGCTTGAGCATGGGGCACTACGTAACGACGCACGACTTCAACGGGATCATCTAACTCAGTGAGCAGGTGAGTGCGAATCGGCAAAACGTCCGAATTAGCGGCAGGTCGCCAGCGCTTAGAGTCATCGGTGCTAGGAAACTTGAGCGGCACTACGATATGGCGAGTTTTAGGAATTCGCCCTTGAGGCCCGTAAGTGACGTAATGAATCTGTACCCAGGCCACTTTAAGGTCGCTCAGGTCTTGTCCTTGAACGTCGATCGAGATCTCGATCGGGTCTTCTCCCCCGACTTTGACGATCCGGCTTTCCCAATAGTGATCACTTCTAGCGGTTGCTTCGGTGTGACGAGGAATAATGTGAGTCGTCGTGGTGACTCCTTCTAAGCTGCCAGATGTGAGTAGCGTTACCTCGGCTCGAATCTCTGGCACCATCACTTCGAGGCGACGGGTGCGGTTGCGAAACTCTAGATTGCCTACCAGCAGATATCGCTGCGGCTCATAGAGGTCAAACTCCCACTTGCCAGCAGTTAGTTCTAAATCATTGCCGGGACGCTGCCGATATTGCGCTTCGAGGGCTACCAGGATCAGGATGACTAAGGCGATCGCGCTGCCGATGATGCCAATGAAAACGCTCTCGATGATTCCCACGAGTTCTGACTCTAATTAACGTTGTAACAAAGTCTAGAACAAAAGGGTTCAGATTTCAGGTTTCAATCTCACCCCTGCTAAAATCTCGTCAATGACTTCTTTAACGATTGATGGAGACGTTAGTCCCAAGAATCTGATTTTTGGGCAACGATCGGGAAAGAGTCAAAACAAAAATTGTTTCAGCGGTAGTCAAGTAGTCGAAGCGACAGTCTAGCAAGTCGCCCTACCAGGGCGTGCTATCTAATTAAGTTGCAGTTACGATTTGCGTGGTTAGGGAGCCGTATGACTATGAAGGGTTCAATAATCAACGGTTCCCTAATGCCCAATTTTCTAGAGTTGAATGGTAATTTTGTTGTGCAACTCCTCCACTTGAATCAGTGAACCATTGCCCAAGACGATGTTGAACTTCGCTAACGATCGCTCAACTTGATAGCCCGGCAACACTCGAACAATCTGATATTCAGTCGTCAAGTCACTCGTGCCATCCCATTTGAGCAATGCTAGCTGATTGGATGCAATCTCACTCAGTTGCGAAACAAACTCTTCAATGCTGTCCCTCACATTCACGAGAATGCCAGACGAAAGGAAGATATAACGCTCTTGCAAATCCAAAGTCACACTGACTCGATAACGTTTTTCGGTTGAGCAGCGCAACTCAACGGTGAACGAAATCGAGCCAGGAACGATCGTCCTAACTCCCATATTATTTTGTCCTCTTGGTTAATTCAAAGAGGACAAAAATGCTGATTGATCAGACATTCCATTGGGATGAAAAGAGTATGCAGGATCTTGATTCCAGCCTTTCAAGATCCCATAGCAAAGCCGACGGTGTACAATCATGAACGCCTCCTGAGTTACTGACTCTAACTAGGGATGGAAGTCCTCGGAGTCTGATTTGGTAGATCAGGCTTCGGGGCACAACTTCATCACTGCGATGTATTCTACAGGAGTTTTTTGTTTTTTGGAATCTTTAAAGTCTTAATTTTTGCAGGTGCAGTTAAGCATCCAACGGACTTCTCACGCCGCGCCCACCTCGGTTTAGCACATGCGTATAAATCATGGTTGTCTTCACATCTTTGTGTCCCAACAACTCTTGGACGGTGCGAATATCGTAGTCATTGTGCAGCAAATGTGTGGCAAAACTATGGCGAAACGTATGGCAACTAACGCGCTTTTGAATCTTTGCCAAACCAACTGCTTGTTTGAGGGCTTTCTGCACATTCGATGCATGGAAATGATAACGACCGACTTGATCGCTCTGAGGATCACGATTGCGGCTTTTGGCAGGAAAGACAAATTGCCAAATCCATTGACGATTTGCATTCGGATATTTGCGATCGAGCGCATAAGGCAACACCACCGCCCCATAACCCTGGTGCAAATCCATCTCATGCCAACGTTTGACCGTTTGCAAGTGTTGAGTTAACGGCTCAATTAACCGATCGGGCAACGGCGTGACTCGGCTTTCCCGCCCTTTTGTGTCTCGCACAACGATTTGATGTTGGGCAAAATCCAGGTCTTTGACGCGCAGGTTCAAACTTTCCCGGAGCCGCAACCCGCTGCCATACAGCACTTGGACGATCAGTTTCGGAACTCCACTCATTTGGTTGAGAATCGCGAAGGTTTCCTCTCGCGACAATACGGTCGGCACATAGCGAGTCGTTCTGGCTCTGAGAGCATCTAGATTCCAATCGGTGTCTCTTTGATACACGTCTCGATAGAGAAAGATTAACGCGCTGAAGGCTTGATTTTGAGTGGAAGCAGCCACCCGTTGATTAACTGCCAGATGCGTCAGAAAGGCTTCCACTGCCTCGCGCCCTAGATCTCGTGGGGGAGTCATGTGGTGAAACTGAATAAACTCTTTAATCCAGCGAGTGTAGCTTTTTTCAGTTTCATAGGCGTAATGGCGACGGCGAAACTCTTCATGAAGGCGCTCAAACAGTTTGGGCGAGGTAGACATTCGTATTTGCAATAAGCCATTTGTGTAGTAAATATCACATACTCTTCGCTAAAGATGCTCTGAGAATTCACGGAAAAGTCTTCGATAAGATCCCACAGCGGCAATATCATCCGCAAAAATTCTCGATAATGTCCCTCAGCGGCGATATCACAAGAAAATTTTCTCGATAATGCTTGAATCTAGACATTACTGAGAAAAAATTCGATATAAGTTGTTATGCCGCCTTAAGTTATCTGTGGGGACATACAGGAAGATTGTCTATTGGTGTTTAAGGTCAAGTTAGTGTGAAGTAGTTGATAAGGGGGTGCTTTGAGGCTTTGAGGTTTGTAGTGAGAGAATGACAATAAACTTCGTTAAACTTCGTTTTGAGTAATTACTTCGCATTTTTACAAAAATCATGCCAATTTTTGAAAACGAAAAATTTTCGATCAGTTAAAGGAATTGGCAGATATGGTGTCAATCCGTCAACAAGAATGTGCCGCTCTTGCTGATCTATTATCAAAAGAAGGACAATCGCTTTTAGGAAGAGCAAAACTACCAAAAATTATAATTATTGTTTTAGGAGCTTTGGTAGCAACCAACACGGTTGCAGAATTAGTAATGATAAACTTAAAAAGCCCTGAAACGGTTAAGCAAGTAGTTATGATCATATACACTTGCTTGGGAGTTGTTATTTCAGTGACGGCTGCATTAGATGTCGCATTTCGGTTTGAAGAAAAAGCTTCTAAGCTGATGGCACTATCTTCGTCGTGTCTTGATTACAATCGAAATTTCATGATTGACTTTAAAAGAAATGTTGATAAGCAAAAGCCTGAAGTTACAATTGTAAAGCTTGAGGCACTAATTGATTCTCAAAATCAAAATCTTGCCAATATTCACAGTTCGGCAATTGAATTAGGTGTCAATTCAATTAGAATAGCTAACAAGTACAAAATCTAGTGAAATGGCTTGGGAGTAAGTCATTTAGGATTGTAGAAGTCAATTTAATCTCCACAACTGAATAAACTTGAATGCGGTGTAACAAAGCCCATGTGCCTGATTGGCGAGAGTTGATCGGTTTGATGGAAATGCTGTCTACGGCAGATGACGAACACCGTTATGCACTTGACTCTTCGACACAGTATTCTTGAGGTTTAACAGAGAGGAACCCATAATATGAGTCCCAATTTATGGATTGGTGTGTACAGACGGCTTGATAATAGATTTGAAGGGTTGAGCGACAACTCTCCACGTGCGCTCGAATTGCACAATCGTCGAAAAAAAGCTCTTCATGATGCACTTGAGGATGATCCTAATTGGAGGGTAGAAGTCTGGGGTTACACCGACGATGATGTACCCCATGAGTTTGTCGAGATTGCCATCGCTATCATCGCGAATCCAGCATTTCAGGCATCTGTGACCCTCGCACTTGGTTATATTGGTGGCAAGCTTCTTGATGCGGCAGTCGATGAAGTGTTTATCGAACCTTTAAAGGAAATGATTCGTAGACTTTGTGATAAGCAGAAACAGGAGGAAATTCTAGACTTTCATATCAAACTTCCTGATGGGACTACAATTCGGTGCGATCCGAAGAACAATGATGCTGTGATAACACTTCATTACAGTGGTGGTAAGCTCCTTACAGTTATGTATAATGCATCACAAGAGGAAATCAACAAATTGAAGGACTGATTAAACAATGAGTCATTGTTAAAATGATGGCAAGGAGGAGACAAAATGAACATACCCATCACCGACGAGGTAATTGAGCAGTTAAGAGCTATGCCGCAGCACTTACAATGGCGGGTGTTGGAATTTGCCCAAGCACTGGCGAAATCTCAAGTTCGAGGTACTTCAGGGCAGCAACTGCTGCGTTTCGCAGGTTCCATACCGCCTGAAGATCTCCAGTTAATGTGCGAGGCAATTGAGCAAGGCTGTGAACAGGTAGATGTCAATGAGTGGTAGGTACTTGCTGGATACCAATATTATCATTGCTCTCTTTGCAGATGAAGCAGCAGTCAAAAACAACCTTGCTCAAGCCAACGAAGTTTTTATTCCAAGTATTGCCATTGGTGAGTTATGTTATGGCGCAAGGAAATCGGGGAGATTCCAAGCAAACTTAGCAAGAATTGATGAGCTGGTTGCTAGCAGTACAGTGCTTGGGTGTGATACTGAAACTGCTCGACAGTATGGTGAGGTCAAAAACAAGTTAAGACTCAAAGGTCGTCCGTTACCTGAAAATGATATCTGGATTGCAACCCTTGCATCACAACATAATCTGATTTTGGTGACACGTGATGCTCATTTTCAGGAGGTCGAGAATCTGCAAACAGTAACTTGGTGAGTATCGCCCTGCGGCATAACAATCCTAGTGCAGCGGACGGTATCGTGATCTTGGTGGTAATGCCAAGGTTATCTGCCGCCGCTGACTAGGAACGTTAGATCGACAGCCCTTGACCTGGTAATTGTGTTCACATAACTATATTGAAGGTGCAATTTGATATGCTCTGCTATGGAGCCAGCTTACCCTACATCAGGAGATTGAATGTTCTTTGATACGTGGCAGGGATTAGGGCGCGTCATTGTTGTTGGCGTTTTGGCTTATGCAGCACTCGTGATCTTTCTTCGATTTTCGGGGAAACGCACACTCTCGAAGATGAACGCCTTTGACTTAGTTGTAACTGTTGCTCTCGGTTCAACACTTGCAACAATCCTCCTATCAAAAGATGTAGCACTCGCTGAGGGTTTGCTTGCCCTCTTGTTGCTGATTGCACTCCAATTTACCGTAGCGTGGCTATCTGTGCGTTTTCCCACGATTCAACAGCTAGTCAAGTCGGAGCCAACGCTCTTATTTCACCAGGGACAAATGCTACAGAGTGCGCTCCGCTCACAACGGGTAACTCCTGAAGAAGTACGTGCTGCCATTCGCACCCAAGGTATCAGTCAGATGAGTGAAGTTGAGGCGGTAATCCTGGAAACTGATGGTAGTTTTAGTATTCTTCGTACTACTGCCCAACCAGCAACTACTGCCCTTAATGATGTCAATAATTATCCATCCCCTTCTGCATAAGAGTAGTCCAAGTAATTGCCGTCTAACAACTGTATTGCAACGGACGGTGTTAAAGATCTTGGCAGGGATGCAAGAATACTAGCCGCCGTTGAACACAACCGTTGTGCCGCTTAGTCCTCAATGAATCAACTCTTTGCCTCTTTGTTCACTCTTCAATCTCATCAAGGGTAGATTCCCCGCCCCTTGGGGCGTAAGAAGTACTAAAAAAAGCGGCTGTTTCATACTCCGTCCGCTTGCGGCGGAGTTGTTGATTTGCTGTTAAAAATAAGTTAGCTATGGATGCCGCAATAGCAGGCTTGATTGGGGCTGCAATTGGTGCAGTAGCTGGGATGGCTGGAACACTGATTACAAGTTATCTACAAGCGAAACAAGAACATGCAAAATGGATACGCGATAAGCGTGTAGAAGCATATTCAAATACAATCAGGTATTTGGTCAGGGCACTAAATAAACGATCAAGCCTTGCCATTGAAGGTAGCACTCTTACAAGTGTGATGGGCAAGGATGTAATAAAGGAATGGTTTGATGATTTGAGCGAAATATTGGTTTGGTTATCTGCTGTGTCCATATATTGTTCAAAAAATCAGCAATCAAAAATTGCCCATACCACCCAAGTAGTTAACAAAGCTGTGTGTGATTTTGTGAATTCTGGCTCAGCAACATCTGATCTTCAAAATGTGATTTCGACTGCGTTAGGTATTGTAGAAGAATGTGCGCGGCAAGATGTAGGTAGAGTAGTCAAGTGAGTCGGTGAGATGAGCCAAATTCGAATCTCGATTCGAACAATAGCCCCTAGGTGATTTGAGGATATAATTACAAGCAAAGACTGGCAGTCGTTTGGCTGAATTTGTTATGACATTAACATCCCGAATTGTTCATAGCGACCCCGATATTCTAGGGGGAACTCCTGTTTTTGTAGGAACTCGTGTGCCAATGAGAACCCTGCTTGATTATCTTGAGGCTGGTGATTCATTAGAGGTATTTCTAGACCATTTCCCTAGTGTCAGTCGAGAACAGGTGATCGCAGCCCTTGAATTAGCCAAGGAAATGTTGACAGCCTATGCGAATCCTGCTTGATGAATGTGCCCCACGCCCGTTAAAGCGTGAGCTTGCCAATTACGAGGTACGCACAGTTGTTGAGATGGGATGGTCAGGGAAAAAGAACGGTGAATTGCTGAGGCTTATGAGCCAAGAGGGTTTCACGATTCTCCTCACTACAGATCAAAATTTGCGTTATCAGCAAAATCTACAGCAGGCTGGAGTGGCAGCTGTTGTTCTTGTAGCATCCAGTAACAAACTTTCTGACTTACTTCCCCTGATGCCAAATGCTCGTAGCGTGTTGGATACAGTTGCTCCAGGAGAAGTGATTGAAGTTGGAGGCTCCTGAAAGTTGTGTCAGCGATCGCGGCATAACAACCCGGCTGGAGCGGACTGAAGGGAGATCTCGGTGGAGATACAAAAGTTACTTGCAGCCGCTCAGCCGGAACGTTAGACCGACAGCGCCATTTAGTTCACTTGTACTATATACTAAAATCTTCGTGACGCTACGATCTAACTAGCGTTGGAACCGACAACCGAATTTGCATTCTTCGTAAGTGAGCCGCAACCGCCTGCGGTTGCGGCTCAACTAGGTTATGTGGCTAAGCTCAGATCTTGCACCATTCTCAAGAAGGGGTTGCCAAACGGCTGAAAATCTGAAAGAAAGGGCGTAGAAGTAATTTGGTTTGACGGTTATGGAAACCATCTTTGAGTACGCCCAATCGCTAGTCTATACCTTGCTCGGATTGATGCCTAGTCCTCATCAGCGCAGCAGTCTCGAAGCGCTGCTCGGACTGTTTCTACAAGCCCAAGGACAAGCCATCCCTGCCCACTGCACCAGCAAATCCGCGAGTGCCTTGAGTCGCTTTCTCAATCGCTACGACTGGTCAACGGTAGGAGTGATTCGCGCCACGCGCCGCGCGATGCTCAACCAAGTTTTGCGGCACCTGCCTCCCGGCATGACCACGTTAAAAGTGATCCTTGACCTGACGACGCTGCCCAAGTGTGGCAAGTTTGCTCACCTGGCAACGAGTTTACCATCGGAGGTTGGAGACGACAGTGCAACGGTGCAGACTGACCCCTGGGTGCGGGTACTCAATGGCAAACGGGGGTTGCATCTAGTCATGCTGTATCTGGTCATCGGACAGTGGCGAGTGCCCTGGAGCTTCTGCATCTGGCACGGCAAAGGG
>NZ_PVWG01000026.1:0-57971 GCF_003003695.1 Phormidesmis priestleyi ULC007 | reverse complement strand
GGTGCTGTAGTTGTTGTATTTACAGCGTATTACCGGAGAGCTTTTTTACGCTTCACCTGACTTTTAAAACACCCTCTAAGGGTGGCAGTCAGCGATACGGTCGAACCTGCGGGCGAGAACTTAATCGCGTTGTTGATCAGATTCGTTAAGGTTTGAATTAAGCGATCGGGGTCAGCATACAATTCGACAGAAACAGGGGTCACGGATAAATGAATGCCTGCTTTTTCTGCCATTGCTCGCATCGCGTCACCGGATTGAGTCATGATGTCAGCAGCGTTGCAGAGTTTTTTCTCTGCTGTCACTTTGCCGAATTTAATCCGTTCGATATCGAGAATATCACTGATTAATCTCACTAATCTGTTCGTATTAGAGAAAGCAATTTCTAGCATTCGCCGACTTTTTTCGGGATAGTGATCGAGCCATCCGCTTGACAGTAAGCCTAGAGTGCTACGAATCGAAGTCAACGGCGTTCTTAACTCGTGACTGACGATCGAGACAAATTCATCTTTCATCTGCTCGATGATTTGGCGATCGGTAATATCTCTAAAAACGATCACGGCTCCCACAATCTGCGCCTGCTCTCGAATTGGGCTGCTGACATATTCTACTGGAAAGGTCGAGCCATCGCATCGCTGAAATAAATCGCCTGTTTTATCTTGCACGGTGCCATCGCGCAGCGTGGCGTAAATAGGGCTTTCCGCCGCTAAATAAGGCGTGCCGTCGGGTTGGGAATAGTTTAAGCGAGTGTGCATCCACTGACCGATTAACTCGTTGACTTCAAACCCTAACATTTTCGCGGCGGCAGCATTCACAAAGCTAATGTTGCCCTGGGAATCTAGCCCATAAATGCCGTCGCCTGCGGCATTAAGAATCAGTTCGTTTTGGTGGCTGAGACGTGCAAGCGAGGCTTCTGCCCGTTGGCGTTCCTGCAAAACACATTCTCGTTGAGCGATTTCTCGCAGCAGGTCAGCATTTGCTTGCTGTAGCTCGCGGGTTCGTTCTGACACGCGCTGCTCTAGCTGGGCATTGAGAGCAGAAATTCTTCGTTCCGCTTGCTGCTGCTTTTGAATGTCGCGCTTGAGGTGAGCATTTAGGTCGCGGACTTGGTGATAGAGTCCGCGCTGATGAATCGCCATTGCAAAATGTCTGCCCAACGTCTGTGCGAGTTCAATATCGGCAGTGGCCCAGGGCTGTGCTTGCTCGTGTTTCAATTCTTGCCAGGTTTCAAACGATCGTCGCGGACGCAGTTGTCGAGGATCGCGATCGTCAAGCCGTCCTGCCCAGATTCGCTCAAGGTCGATCGCGGGGCGGAAAATGCTCAGATATCCCAATGCCTCCTGGCGATATTGCAACGGAATCACCAACAAACTCCGCACGTTTGCCGCGAAAAAGGCGATCGCTAACTCTGAAGGCATCATCGATCGCTGCAAGTCGGCGATTGCCCATCCGCCCGATTCGAGAGCCTCTTCCATTTCCAGCCAAGTTTGCCAATCGGGATCGGTTTCGATGCGTCCGGCTGTTGGATCAAGACTGCCGCCAATTTTAAGGAGTGGCTGCTCTCCGCAGACAAAAAGCTGTTGAGACGCAGTATACAACCGACCGCCAGAGCCTTGTAATGCAGTTACAACCTGTTCTAATGCCTGCTGTAGCTGCATTTCTGGAAACGAATGCAGCAGAGACACGACTTGATTGAGGGTGGTTTCATGGGCAGCCCGTTGACGGCTTTGCTGAAGCGTTTTTGCCTGCGCGATCGCGATCGACACTTGATCGGCAACGACTTGCACGACTTGCAGCGTCTGTTTGCTGAGGAGGCGCGGTTGGTGATGGTGAGACACTAGCAGCCCCCAGAGCGTGTCGCGATCGAGAATCGGCACGACTAAAGACGATTTCACGCCCATCTCAGTTAGATAGTCAATATGACAAGGATCGACGGGGCGAAACTGCAAATCGCTTGCCCAAACCTCACCATTGGCGCGATCTTCGAGAGTGCTAGTTCCGATCTGTCGAGCTTCGACATCTACAATCGATCGCAGTCTGACTTTTAGAAATAATTCTCGCGCTTCGGGTGGGATGTCTTCGGCTGGAAAGTTGTGACCTAACAGCGAGGGCAGTTGGCGATCGTGAATGGCTTCTGCAACAACTTCACCACTGCCATCTTCATAAAATCGGTAGATCTTGACGCGATCGGTCTGCAAAAAGGCTCTGACTTCGGTGACGGTGGCATCTAAAATTTCCGACAATTCTAACGATTGACGAATTCGGTTGATCATGCGATGCAGGATCAACGGAAACACATCTGATAGCGCAGAAGGGGAAGTCGAGGAGTGACCGGGAAACATAAATAACTAATGGAAGGTGATTCTCTCTGCTTCTGACGGCGGATCTGGAGTTCCAGCAGGGATTTTCTGGAACACACTGAAGCCTCGATCTAGTCCTGTAAGTATTATCAATAACTTTGTTGAGAAATTCACATAGCTTAAAATAAGTTTTGATTTATCTATTTTTCTTAACCTTTAGAAGCCCAAAGATTTGGGTAGGCACGGGGGCACTACCCCTACAGGTAACGGAAAATTTACCGAAATTTTGCGGAAAGCCCCGCTCCTTCAGACGGGGATGTAGAGCAACGGCGCGATAGCGCCACTCTCTCAAGGCAATAAACGCAAAAACTCGCGCACAATGTCCGTCTTAGTTCGTCTTGTTTTCTTGGCATAGCGCTCAAGCGTTTTCATCTCTTGTTCTGGGACTCTAACGTGCAATTGTTTTTCAACCATCTTGTGTACCAATGTGATACACTGAGTATAGTGGAAAGGTAATCAACCACTTAAAAAACCTTGTTGTCGAAAGACATTCTGAACCTTGACAATCAAATCTATGCGGTTCTACTGCATTGTTCTAGTTTCCTCCTGGCAGTAGGTAAAAGATTTGTAGGGACTAGACGAATCAGTTTTTTTGAGGCATACGCTTCAGAACTAAACAGGACTTGCGATGGCGCAAATAGGGTAGGGCATACCCGAATTAACGCTTGGGGAGAGTCCCACCTCTGGGCTAGACGACGCAAGGAATCTAGGTTAAGTGGTCTCGGTGAGCCAAGAATCCTCGTACCTTCAGGTCGAGGAGTGTCAAAGCAAGGATTTTCTAAACCGAAACCTTGCGTCGGGTGGCACGATCGCACCAGCTTCTGCCAAAATTACAGAGCCATTTAAGACCGAACCCATTGCTCGATCGCATCTACACTCGTCGGTAATGCTGCCGTCAAAACTTCTGAGCCGCTCTCTGTCACCAGCACATCATCTTCGATCCGAATGCCGCGCACATCGCTGAAGTCTGCCAACCGCTCCCAGTTGACGACATCGCGATATTTTTCACGGCGCTCTGAGTCTTGCAGAATGGCAGGAACCTGATAGAAACCTGGCTCGATCGTCACCACCATGCCAGATTGCAACGGACGATCGAGCCGCAAATAGCCCAAGCCAAAACGCTGACTGCGAGTTCTGCTGGGAGCATAGCCTGCTAGGTCGCCCAAGTCTTCCATATCGTGGACATCTAACCCTAAAATGTGTCCGACTCCATGAGGAAAGAAGAGCGCATGAGCATCTCGTTCGACCAGATCGGCAGGTTGACCGCGCAAAATTCCTAAATCGACCAGCCCAGCGGCGATCGTGTGACCTGCTAGCAAGTGAATCTCTCGATACTCCACACCGGAGCGAATGGCAGCAATACAAGCATCGTGAGCCGCAAGCACGACATTATACAAATCGCGCTGCGTCGGAGAGAATTTACCGGAGGTTGCCCAAGTTCGAGTCACATCAGATGCCCAACCTGTAGCAGTTTCAGCCCCGACATCGGCTAAAAGCAGATCAGTTGAGCGCAAGGGATGATGATAGCGATCGTTGTGCAACACTTCGCCATGAACAGTGACGATGCTGCCATAGGCGCAGGTCATTCCATTCGCCATAATCACGCCCTCCATTGCCGCTCTAACTTCGGCTTCAACGGTGGCGTTTGGCGTGGCTGACATCCCGGCTTGATGGGCTTTGACCGTGACCGCGATCGCTTTGCGAATTTCCGCGATCGCCGCGTCGTCATGAGTCAAGCGCAACGTCACGATCGCGTTAGCCAGCTTTAAATCAATGTCGCTCGGATAGTTAGAAATTGGACGATCGAGCAGTCGAGTCTGTTCCAACCGAGTTTGGCTGTCTTGAACTGCAACCGTTGCCGCGTCAAGCACCTGATCTTTAAGCGCCGACAGTGGATAAGCAGCATCAGCCCCGATCTTCGTCGCGATTTCGTCTCGTGTAGGTGAAGCCCCGTGCCAAAGCGCACTGGCTTGACTTGACTCATCTAAAAACAGCGTCAACTTGCCAGACTCTAATCGAATCGCCGCATTTTCTAACGGCAACCCCGCAAAATAAAGAAAATGACTACTCGCCCGAAATGGAAAAACATTTGCCGGGAAGTTACGCGAAGAACTGCCCCCCGACCAGAGAATCACGGGCACCTCGATCAAATCAGCAAGTTTTTGGCGACGAAGTTTGAGCGTTGCGGGCAACATAGGCGACGAGAATGAGAGATGTAGGGACATGGCACTGCCGTGCCCATTGCCACTGTAAGTAACCCATATTAATATTATCCATGATCCTTAATCTAACGCTCCTCCGCAAGAACTTCCTGCCCCGGCTGTGCAGCCAAAACAGTGACGATCGGTGACAATCTCCCGCTTCGCCAACCAAGTCGGATCAAAGTCTCGCAGGTGCATCGGTTGAGCATCAGACCCCTGACATTCCAACTCCAGCATTTGATTAAAATCGCAATCATACAATCGGCCATCCCACGAGATTGAGATCGTGTTGCGGCACATCAAACCCGCCACCGTCGCTGGATTGAATGAATTCACCAACAGTTCCATATACTGCTGCAAATTGCCTGACTGCTCTAGCCATTCAAGATAGCGAGAAATCGGCATATTGTTGAGGGTAATTAGGCGATCGAAGCTAATCCCATAATTTTTTTGCAGCCCCGCTTTCCACTCGTCTTCCAATTTCGCCTGACCACTCGCCAAAAATGCCCCAACTGGATTGCTCATCAAAGTTAATTGACGGTGAGGATTCCCTTGCCCATAACCCACCGCATTAAGCCGATGCAGTGCCTCGATCGACTTCTCAAACGTCCCGTCACCGCGTTGAGCGTCGGTGTTGCGCTGACGATAGTGAGGCAGAGAGCAGACGATTTCGACTCTTCGATCGGCTAACCACTGGGGCAAATCCTCCATGCGAGGCAGCAGCAAAACGGTGAGGTTGCAGCGATCGATGACGTGCTTTCCTCGTCCCACACACTGATCGACCAAATAGCGAAAATGAGGATTTAACTCTGGTGCGCCTCCCGTAATATCCACCGTGTGGGCTTCGGTCAGATCGAGTGCGTGAAGACACAGATCGATCGTCTCTCGATTCATGTTTTCTTGAGTGCGATCGGGCCCTGCGTCAACGTGGCAGTGACGACAACTCATGTTGCACAATTTGCCAATGTTAATTTGAAAAATTTCTAACTTAGCTGGCGTGAGTTTCTGCCAATGATTTGCCGCGAGTGTCTGGGCAAAATCTCCCTCGTGAGGTGTTTGTGCGAGATCGACAGCCGCTAAAACATCGTGTTGATACTGAGGAAACGATAAGGGCGAGTGCCGTTTGAAAAGAGACGTAGGTTTAGGTGCCATTTGTTGACGACTTGAATCGGAGGGCGCGATCGGATCAGAAAGTTTCATCATTCAAGTGATTGGTTAGTCATCCTATTCTCTGAATGTAAGAAAAACAGCGATTGCTATAAGCCGCCGAAAACTCAGAATCTTTCTGGATCACTTGATGAAAAGTCTCGATCGCATCTCGAAAACGTTCCGTTTGGGCTTGCTCAACTCCCACCTTAAACAAAGCATGGGCATCCACGGACAGCGTTGCATCGGTCGGGGTGACAGGAAGCCAGCAGGCGATCGCAAACACAGTGATCCAGAAAATTCTGAAGAGATTCATCGCTTTACTTTAAAAGAGTTTGACTTACCAACCTTTCTCAGACTGATCGAGCACATATAGCAGTTTTCACTAGAGTGAGGTACGGCATCGCATCTATAATGCCTGTGCAGTAAGGATCTGATGTACTTCATTCATGCGGGAACCGCTATAAGCCGCAACCGACTGAATTTGGTCATCAGTCAAGCGACCTTTAAACTTAGGCATGGCACCTTTGCCATTAGTCACCTGAGTGACGATCGCCTCGCTGCTGTTCATTGCGTACTTGGCCAGTGCTTCCTTTTTGAGCGTTTTGGGAGCGTTTATAACATTTTTGCCACCAATATGACAAGAAGCGCAGTTTGCAGAAAAAACTTTCGCACCTGTCACCAGATCTGCATCTGCCCAAGCAGGTTGAGCAACCATGAAAGTCAGTGATGCAATCATCATCAAAACCGTTGCGAGTAGGGTTCTCATCGACATTAATTTCTTCATAACCGTATCATTTGTAAATTGACTCTAGAAGATATTTCCACACAGAGATATCCCCCAAATTTCCTGCAAGAGAAATCGGGAGGATATGAAACTTGTTGCTGGTCACGCACCTCTCTGAAGATGTGCTGTGATTCAGTTATCAGTATTTTGTCTTGCTCATTTCCTATCGTCAAAAGACAGGCTGTCAAACTTACGAAATACTCAAAGATTAGGAGCGGTGTTGAGTGAACGATCGTCAACAAAAATCCCTTGTGATTCAACCTCCGCAGATCCCCAATCTCAGATATTCTAATAAAGCGTAGTTTGGTGCTGCTGAATAAATAGTAGGGGTAGCGCCCCCGTACCTACCCCAGACTGACGTTGCCTACCTCTGACGGAGGGCAACCACAGGGGGATTGCTCCTACCTCAATCATCTTTACTATTCGACAACGCCCGTAGTTTTACACTTGGGAGATATGGTTTCTCTACCTAATCACCGTCCAAAACAGCTTTCTCTCGGCCCTTTAGAATCAGAGATTTTGCACATTGTTTGGGAACTAAAAGGCGCAACGGTGAAAGAGATTCACGATCGGATTCTTGCCGATCCCGATCGTGAGTTGGCCTATACGTCTGTGACCACAGTCTTAAACCGTCTCACCAAAAAAGGCTGGCTCGTCTGCGATAAACAAGAGCGCAGCTTTTCATGGAAACCCCTAGTCTCCAAAGCCGAAGCCAACGCCCTGCAAGCTTACGAACAACTCAATCAGTTTTTAGCCGTTGGCAACCCCGATGTCGTCGCTGCTTTTGCCGATAGCCTCGATCAAGCCAGCGTCGAACAACTAGAAGCGATCGCTCAACGATTGCAAGCCATCCGCAAATCACGGGAGGAACAATGACGCACTTAATCATGCTCTTATTAGCATTGACATTTGCCTGGGGCATTCGTCAAACCGCAACCATTCCCACAGGCGGCTGGAGCGATCGTTGGCATCGCACCTTGGGCTGGTTCCTCTTCTCCCCATTGTTGTTGTGCAACACCGCTCTCGCCCTCGCCTACATGGGTCCGTGCCTGCACATGGCTCTCTGGTGGGAAGGCTGGGGCAGCTATGCGATCGCGATCTCGTTTCTAGCGGCTGCGATCGTTTTAGGGTTGAGCTTAACGATCGAGGCGCAGCGATCGCTCCATCAAGTTCGACGCTACCCCCAGCTAGAGATGCACGGCAAAACCACTCGACTGATTGAAATTTCGACTCCCTATGTAGCGCAAATTGGCTTCTGGCAACCAGAGCTAGTCGTCAGCCAGGGGTTGTTGCAATCGCTCGACTCTGCCCATCTCGAAGTCGTCTTGGTTCATGAACAAGGGCATCTTCATTACCGCGATACCTTCTGGTTTTTTTGGCTCGGTTGGTTGCGCCGTCTTACCGCCTGGCTCCCTCAAACGGAAGCGCTATGGCAAGAACTACTGATCTTGCGAGAACTGAGAGCCGATCGCTGGGCGGCTCAACACGTCGATAGTTTACTCCTCGCCGAAGCCCTGCTCTCGGTCGTCAGCGCTCCTCAAATTCAGCCTGAAAACTTTTGTGCTTCGTTTAGCAGTGCTGTTGTTAGAAACCGTCTCAATGAGCGAATCAATGCGCTTTTAGAACCAGAGTCATCCAGCTTGGGGGGGCAATCGTGGTGGCTGCTGTTAGTCTTGCTGCCTTTGATCGTGATTCCCTTCCACAGTTAACCGATCATTTAAATCGGCATTGCAGAATGGTGACATGAGTTGCTAGACTCGCCCTTACCCTCACCCTCTCCCAAAGGCGAGGGGACAAGAATTCTAGCCCTTGTATCTTAAGACTAGAGAGAAGGGATGAGGGTCTTCTATTCAGCTACTTAGTGAAATCGAGGATGCAAAAGTGCTGGCACTGGGTTGCCTTGTTTGAGATGTTGCTCGACGATCGCAGCCACGTGTTCAGGCTTGACTCGACAATACCAAACTTCGTCGGGCAACACTCGCACGGTTGCGCCCATATTGCACTGTCCTTGACATTCGCTGCCGATGACAGTCACGTTATCGACCGGGTTCGCCAAGAAATAAGCCAGCACCTCGGCTGATCCATTTGCGAGGCAGCTTTGATACTGGCAAACTAAAACTTCAACTTTATTTTCCAAATCCTTTTCCGCGACTGACAGAGGGGACAGTGAGACAGCTTTCTACCTGCGATCGCAAGGCTTCATGATCTAAACCCTGCCCGATCAGCACCAGTTGATTTTTAGGCGTGCTGACCCACTGATCATCATCGAGCGAGAACCGCTTGCCGCTCAAGTGAAAAATGTGACGCTTGGGGCTTTCATCAAACCAGAGAATGCCTTTAGCGCGAAACACATTCGTCGGCAACTGATTGTCTAAAAAGTGTTGAAACTTGCGAATGTTGAAGGGACGATCGCTCTCAAAAGAAACCGACGTAAAGCCGTCATTCTCTAAGTGATTTGAGTGGTGATGGTGGTCATGATCGTGATCGTGTTCACACTTGCCATGATCGTGATCGCAAGCAGAATGATCCTCATGTTCGGGGGCGTGGGCGTGGGCGTGATCGTGATGATCGGACTTCTCAGCTTCTTCAGCAAAGTATTTATCTGACTCAAACAATCCCACACTCAGAAGGGCTGCCAGAGGTGCTTGTCCCTTGACGGTTCGCAAAATTCTTGCGCCTTCTTTGATATCTCGAATTCGTACTTCTAGCGAGTCAAGATCGGCTTCATCAACGAGATCTGCTTTGTTGAGGAGAATGATATCTCCGTAGGCGATCTGACTATAAGCCGCTTCGCTGTTAAACAAATCTAAGCTGAAGTTTTCTGAGTCAACCACGGTGATGATCGAGTCGAGTCGAGTCATGTCGCGCAGTTCGGTGCCTAAGAACGTCATTGCGACAGGCAACGGATCTGCCAATCCGGTAGTCTCGACGACGAGGTAATCGATCGAGTCTTGCCGCTCTAAGACTTTATAGACGGCTTCTACCAGATCATTATTAATGGTGCAGCAGATACAGCCGTTGCTGAGTTCGACCATGTTGTCGTCATCGGTTTTGATGATCAGTTCATTATCGATGCCAATTTCGCCAAACTCATTCACCAACACGGCAGTTTTCACTCCCTGCTGATTGGTCAAAATGTGATTTAAAAGCGTGGTTTTGCCGCTACCCAAAAAGCCTGTAATGATGGTAACGGGAAGCCCATGTTTAGGGACATCCATTGCTGATGTAGAAGAGGTGGCTGCTGTTTGCATAACGCGCTTGCTAGAAACATCAAAAAATGAAGACGGTCGAGAGCCAGAATGATTTCTGTCAAATTCCCGATCGCTCTTTCCTATTATTGCTGATCTACGATTGTATGATGAGCACTCGCAGACAATCGACCCATTTCAACCCTGACCCCTATGCCCTTAACGCTTTATAACACCCTGACTCGTCGCAAAGAAGTCTTTGACCCGATCGATCCCCATCAGGTGCAGATGTATTATTGCGGCGTAACGGTCTATGACTATTGCCATTTGGGGCACGCCAGGGCTTGCATTGTGTGGGATACGGTGCGTCGCTATCTCAAGTGGCGCGGCTATAACGTGCGCTATGTGCAAAACTTTACCGACATTGATGACAAGATTCTGAATCGAGCGCGGCAAGAAGGCACCTCAATGGAAGCCGTCGCCGAATTTTATATTCAGGCATATTTTGAGGATATGGCGCGGCTAAACGTCATGGAGGCAGATGAATATCCCCGTGCGACGCATACGATCGACGGCATCAAACGCCTCATTCACGAATTAGAGCAAAACGGAAATGCCTACCCCACTGCGGGAGATGTTTACTACTCGGTTCGCAGTTTTCCGGGCTATGGCAAACTGTCTGGGCAAAAGCTAGACGAGATGCAGACCGGGGCGAGTGGACGAGTTGAAGCCACACACGAAGCAAACCAGCCGCAAAAAAGAGATCCGGCTGATTTTGCGCTGTGGAAGTCAGCCAAACCTGATGAACCTGCCTGGGAGTCGCCTTGGGGAGCGGGTCGTCCGGGGTGGCACATTGAATGCTCGGCAATGGTGCGCGAGTGCTTCGCAGATGCCAGTGGCAAACGGCTCGGTGACACGATCGATATTCATGCTGGGGGCAATGATCTGATCTTTCCGCACCACGAAAATGAGATTGCTCAATCAGAAGCGGTGACGGGCAAGCCTCTCTCTCGCTATTGGATGCATAACGGCATGGTGAATGTGGGCGGCGAAAAGATGTCAAAATCGCTTGGCAACTTCACCACGATTCGCGACTTGCTCGATCGTAAAGGCATTGACCCGATGGTGATTCGGCTGTTTGTGCTAGGAGCCAGCTATCGCAAGCCGATCGACTTCACTGACGAGGCGCTGACTGCGGCTCAAAACGGCTGGAACACCCTTAAAGAAGGACTTTTGTTTGGTTATGAATATGGCGATCGTTTGGAGTGGCACGATCGAGAAGACGCGCAAACGTCTATTTTAGAGCAGTTCCAGACCGCAATGGATGACGACTTCAACACCTCTAGTGGGTTGGCGGTCTTATTTGAAATTGCCAAAGCATTGCAGCGCGAAGGCAATCTGCTCGTTCATCAAGGCAAAACTGATGCACCACCCGACACTTTAAAGCAGCAGTGGCAAACGCTAATAGAACTCGCCCAAGTTCTGGGCTTAGAAGCCAAACCAGAAGATCCCACCTCAACAAATGGGTTGTCGGATGCTGCGATCGAAACCGAAATTCAGCGACGACGAGACGCGAAGATCGTCAAAAACTTTGCTGAAGCCGATCGCATTCGCAACGAGCTGCAAGCTCAGGGAATTACGCTAATTGACAAACCGGGGGGTGAAACCCTTTGGCATCGAAGTTAGACTAGAAACTGCGTCAATTGTTCCCCTGTGGTAGAACTCATCCGCAGAGGCAAAATGGGCGTTGCTGGATAGCGGGATGAATCATTGATCGCGCTATCCTCGGAACGCCCCCTAAATCCCCCATTCTGGGGGACTTTGAATGTCCGGTTCCCCTAGAATTGGGGGCTAGGGGGCGAATTCATCCCATCGTTCAGCAAAGCCGAAAAATGTTCATGACTTCTCCGAGCGTTAATCATGATTGTTGAATTGTCAAACTTGCTCTCAGCCCTCAACGTCTCAGCCGACTGGATTGGGCTAAGAGCCACTCAGGAAGCCTCTACCCATCGCACCGTTCGGGATGGCATCCCCGAATATAATCGCACCACGACCACCCAGGGCATTATGGTCGAAGTGTTGGTGAACGGTCAAATTGGCTATGCCGCGACCAATTTGCTGACTTTAGAAAGCGTTCAGGCGGCAGCATTAACGGCTCAACGTCAAGCGATCGCTGCCAGCGAATGGAACATTCACCCAACGCCGCTATCCGCTCGTCCCAAAGTGGTTGAAGACTACACTTCGCCGATTCTCAAGCCGTTTGACGCGCTGACTCCCGGTGAGATTAGCGAAATTCTGACCAAGATTTGTCAAACTCTGAAAGTTTCTGATCAGATCGTTCAAACGAGTGCAACGGCGATCGTCACCGAAACCGAAACCTGGTTTGTCAGCAGCAATGGGTCTGAGGCGCACCAAAAATTTTGGATGATTAGCACCGATTATTCTGCGACAGCTCAAGAAGGCGCGATCGTGCAGCGGCGATCGAACAACGGTGGGTTGGCTCACTGCTATCAAGGCGGTATTGAACATTTGGTTACGCCTGACCTGTGGCAGCGAGTTAAACAGATTGGCGACCAAGCGATCGAGTTGCTGACCGCAGAAGAATGTCCGACCGAAACGACCACATTGGTGTTAGCGCCTGATCAAATGCTGTTGCAAATTCACGAAAGTGTAGGGCATCCGCTAGAGCTAGACCGAATTTTAGGTGATGAGCGCAACTATGCAGGCGGCAGTTTCATCAAGCTAGAAGATTTTGGTAAGCGGGTTTACGGTTCACCGTTGATGAATATCACTTTTGACCCAACTGTGCCGGGAGAGTTTGCCAGCTACCGCTTTGACGACACAGGCACTCCGGCAACTCGTGAATATTTGATCAAAGAAGGCACCTTAATGCGCGGTGTGGGCAGTCTCGAAAGTCAAGCCAGAGCTGGAGTTTTGGGAGTCGCCAGCACCAGAGCCTCGTCGTGGAATCGACCGCCGATCGACCGCATGGGCAATCTGAATCTCGAACCCGGAAGCGGTAGTTTTGAGGAGACGATCACCAGCGTCGATCGCGGCATTTTTATGGAAGCGAATCGCTCTTGGTCGATCGATGATCAGCGTCATAAATTCCAGTTCAGTTGCGAATATGGCAGGTTGATTGAGCAGGGCAAACTGACTAAAACCGTGCGAAATCCCAATTATCGAGGAGTCACGCCAGAGTTTTGGGGCAGCCTGATCAAAGTGGGCGATCGCTCCACCTGGCAGATGTATGGCACGCCGTTTTGCGGCAAAGGCGAACCCAATCAGGCCATTCGAGTCGGGCACGGCTCACCTATAGCGGTGTTTGCCAATGTTGAAGTGTTTGGAGGTGGGGCATGACGAAAACCGTGAGTTTCTTAGAAAGCAGCTTTGATCAATTGGTGGAGACGATCGCCGATCAGCTTAAACCTGACGAACATTTCACCCTCAGCCTGAATAGTGAGCAAAGCCAATTTACGCGATTTAATCACGCCAAAGTTCGCCAAACCGGATCAGTTAACGATGGCAGTTTGTCTCTAACACTGATGCGAGATCAGCGCAGTAGCGATCATCAGTTTCCTTTTACTGGAGACTTGGAGATCGATCGACCCAGAGCCAAAACCGCTTTAGAGGCGCTGCGAAAAGACGTGTCTCAACTTCCGGTCAACCCTTATTTGGTGCTGCCGTCTGGCAATGCGACCAGCCAGGAAATTTATACGGGACAGCTTTTGACGATCGATGAAGTGGTGCCAACCTTGCTGCCTGTGGTTGCTGATTTGGATTTCACAGGCCTTTATGCAGCCGGATTAATGATTCGAGCCTATGCCGATTCGGTTGGGCAAAAACACTGGTTCGCAACGGAGTCTTTTTCGCTAGATTACTCGCTATTTACCCCAGATGGTCAAGCGGTTAAAGGCACGTTTGCGGGCGATCGCTGGGATCAGTCTGCCTACGCGACTAAAATTCAGACCTCAAGACAGCAACTCGATCGCCTCAGCCAACCGCCAAAATCGATCAGCCGGGGAAGCTATCGCACTTATTTGGCACCTGCCGCGATCGCTGAACTGGTTTATATGCTGTCTTGGGGTGGTGTGAGTGAGTCATCTTTTCAACAGGGCGGCAGTTGTTTGGGCGCGATGCGACGCGGAGAAAAGAAACTCTCGCCTAAATTCACCCTGCGCGAAAACTTTCGACATGGGTTAGTGCCTCGATTTAACGAGTTAGGCGAAGTTGCCCCGTTAGATCTGTCGATCGTCGAAGAAGGCGAACTAGTAAATATGCTCATCTCTTCTCAAACTGCAAAGGAATATAAGCTGGTTGCCAATGGCGCAGATCAAGGAGAGACATTGCGATCGCCCGAAATTGCGCCTGGTGAGTTGTCGAGTGAGCAGATTTTGGCAACATTAGGAACGGGCTTATATCTTTCAAATCTGCACTATTTGAACTGGAGCGATCGCCCCACTGGGCGGATTACGGGCATGACTCGCTATGCCTGTTTTTGGGTTGAAGAGGGCGAGATTGTGGCCCCGATCGAGAATCTGCGGTTTGATGACAGCTTCTATCAATTTTGGGGCGAAAACCTGGCAGCATTGACCAACTTCCAGGAATTTATTCCTGATGTGGGCACTTATGAAAATCGCAATCTCGGCGGCACTTGGGTTCCCGGAATGATTGTGAATGACTTCACGTATACGCTTTAAGACTTGCTTAGAAACGGCTGCTCATAAATGCGACTAATGCTAAAGGTGATGTGCGTTTCGCCATTTTGCCAAGTGAGTTTGGCGATCGTCACATCGGCATAAGCCACCCAATGTTGATCGACTAATGGAATGGGAACGTCGATCGGAATGATTCGATATTCTGATTTCTTAACCTGATGAGTTGTGTTTAACTCCAATTTAGATGGATATCCCTGCGACGAATTCAGCTTTAAAATGCTGTTGACTTGACACGGCATTCCCATAAAAGACTCCATAAAATAAAGTTGATGTTTTCCGGTTGCAATTGATGGTCGCTACCCCAAACTACCGCTTCACTTCGCTCGAACATCAGATTGACTGCATAGATTTTTGAACGGGTTGCCGAATCGGAATCTCAATCACAAACTCTGAGCCTTCTCCTAACTGCGATCGACACCACAATTTGCCACTATGTTTTTCAATAATTTGGTAGCTGATTGATAACCCTAACCCGGTGCCTTTACCCACAGGCTTTGTGGTGAAGAAGGGGTCAAAAAGTTTTGACTTTATATCATCGCTAACGCCAAATCCGGTGTCTTTGATCGAAATCTGTATCCAATCGTCATCAATCTGTTGAGTCGTGAGGGTAATTACTCCTTTTAGCTCTAAATCTGACTCGAGTTGGCGATCGCGCTGTTCTTGAATGGCATCGATCGCATTGGATAGGAGGTTCATCAACACCTGATTTAATTGGCCCGCAAAACACTCAACTAAAGGCAACTCACTATAGTGTTTCAAGATTGTGATCTCGCCATAGCCTAAGTTTGCTTTAGTGCGATGCTGCAAAATCATCAAGGTGCTATCAATGCCTTCATGAATGTTGACAGACTTGACTTCTGCTTGATCGAGACGAGAGAAATTTCGCAACGACAAGACGATTTCGCGAATCCGCTCGGCACCCACCTCCAGAGAAGAAAATAACCGGGGCAAATCTTCGATCACAAAGTCTAAATCAGTGGCTTCTGCTTGTTGAAGAATTGCTTCATGGGGTTCGGGGTAGTGTTTTTGGTAGAGTTGCAGCAGTTCCAACACCTGATTGACATAGTTTTTCATGTGTGTCAGATTGCCATAGATGAAATTTACAGGATTGTTAATTTCGTGGGCAACGCCTGCCACAAGTTGCCCTAAACTAGACATTTTTTCGCTCTGAATCAGACGGCTCTGAGTCTGCTTGAGATAGTCGATCGCTTCTGAAAGTTTTTGGGCTTGCTCACGAGTTTGATTGAGCAACGTCGCGTGCTGCAAGGCGACCCCTAACTGCTCACTAATTTGACCGATGAATTTAATTTCGGAGGGTTGCCAGTCTCGATAGCCTCGACACTGCTGAATGCACAATAAGCCCCAAAGATAATCTTGTCTAAACAAAGGCACTACCAGATTGGCTTTGATTTCAAACTGCGCCAGCATTTTAAGATAACACTCGTCGTGTCCCCCTTCATTGACATTAGAAATGGCATGAATCTTTCCCTGGCGATATTTTCGGATGAACCCTTCTGAATTGCAAAGATCGGCAATTTCGACATCAAGGGCTGCTGGAAACTCAGGCAAGACATCTTCGGCAACTGCGGCTCCGCCTTCACACGCAGTTTCTGAATGGAAGCGATAAACCAGAACCCGATCGACATCTAGCATTTGTCTAATTTCAGTGGCGACGGTTCTAAAAATCACGTCAAGCTCTAATGATTCTCTGATCTTGGTGATGATTTTCGATAGGGTTTTTTGTTGCTCAAATGCCTGTTGCAGTTCTTTGTTTGACTGTTGCAGTTCTTCAGTGCGGGTGTGTACTTGCTGCTCTAAATTGATGTTGAACAATTGCACTTGTTGGTGCAGGCGATATTGCTTAATCGCATTCGAGAATCGCTCACCCAACGCTTGTGCTAGCTGAGTTTCGCCCGCTGTCCAAGGGTGTGCCTGCCCAATTTTTAGCTGTCGCCAGGTCTCAAACGATTGACGTGCCATGAGTTGGCGAGTATCGGGGTCATGGCTGCCCGCCCAAGGAATCTCGGTGTCTACTTCGTCGCGACCGATCGTTAAGCAGCCCAAAACCTCTGACCCCGATCGTAGCGGCACAATCATTAGCCCGCGAGTCTGAGTGTCTTGAAAATAAGGCGCTATCGTCCGAAGTAGAGGTTCTTTATAAAGGTCATTGATCACCCACAAATCGCTGTCTGAGGAGTTTTGCGGCGGTTCTTTTAACTCATAAACTGACCGCATCCATTCAACAGACCAGGGCTTAACGCCATCCGGTTGAAGATTAACCCCTGATCGCAAATATCGGTTCCAGAGATAATTTTCTTCGATCGCGCGATCGCGTTCGAGTCGTTTCGGTTGATTTCCAAAGAGATAGAGTTCGCTGCTCTGATCGCTATCCGCGAGTAAATAGATCCGCCCGCTTGAACCTTGAAACGCAGAGACGGTTGCTTCTAGGGCTGCTTGCAGTTGAACGGTAGGACTAGCGTGAAGCACTGCGGTGACTTGGTTAATCACAGACTGTTGCTGCGCCTGTTCACGCACTTGGACGAGAAGAATCGATTGGGCGATCGCCACCGACATCTGATCAACGACTGCCTGAATAAAGTGCAGTTCTGCTTCGGTGACAACACGAGTGTCGGCATGATGCGACACCAACAAGCCCCACAACTGAGCCGACGGGGCCAGAGATGGAAGCTGGTTTTTGCCCGTTTCGTGGTCGTCTAGCACGATCGGCACCACGACCGAAGACTTCACGCCCATTGCCGTCAAATATTCCACATGGCACGGATCGACGGGACGATAGCGAATGTCTTGAGGGGGTTCTATAGGCTTTCCTGTTTCTGGGCAGGTGAGCGGACTGATTCCGATCTCGTGGGAGATTAGATCGACTACCGATCGCTGCCGTGCCCGCACAAACAACTCTCGTGCATAAGGGGGAATGTCATCGGCGGGAAAATTTAATCCGAGCAAAGAGGGCAGGCGATCGTCTTGAATCGATTCAGCGATCACGACTCCATGAGCATCAGGGCTAAACTGGTAAATCTTGACGCGATCAGTTCCCAGATAAGATCGGACTTCTGCTACGGTTACGCTCAAAATCTCTTGCAGTTCGAGCGATTGCCGAATTCGATTTGTGATGCGATGCAAAAGAATTTCCTGAGTCAAAGTCGCCTGTCCATCTTGCGGGTCGTGCATAAAGCTACTTTTAAAAAAGATTATAGGAATACTAGACCTCCTGCACGAATCCGGGAACGCCCCCTAAATCCCCCAATTCTGGGGGACTTTGAACTCCGGTTCCCCCAGAATTGGGGGTTAGGGGGCGAGATCGCAGGGTGGTTTACGTCGAGAATTTTATTCATGCAGGAGGTCTACTGAACTTAGCGTTCCCAAACTCTCAAAGTGTCGCAACAAGATCGCGCACGTGTTACAAAAATTCTCAAAATGGGGATAACACCCAAAGTGGTCAAAGAAGCGCTTGACGCGGATCTGTCGCATTCACAAATCAAATGGGTATCAGTTTGTTAACGTGAGTTCGATAGAAGTGGTTCACTCCGATGATGAATTCGAGAGAGCTACCTAAATTCCCCAAAATTGGGTGATTTTGAACCAGAAGCTTTGGCTTGAAGTCCCCCAAATTGGGGGATTTAGGGGCAGAAGCTGCTGAGAACGAAGCGAAAAAACTCGTCGAACTCACGTTTGGTTAGGACAAGGGGCTTAAGCCTCTTGTTGGTTATAACAGTGCAGTGATTCTAATGCTTACGTTCAGCAAGTTTTAAAGATGCCTGTCAAATTCTCTCAGACAAGATGCGTTAAGGTTTCAACTAATAGTTGATTTTGTTCGTCGGTGCCGATCGTAATTCGCAGTTTGTCTGACAAACCCGATCGGTTAAAGTAACGCACTAAGATTCCTTGCTCTTTTAATGCGAGATAAAGCTGCTCTGCATTTCCTATAGGCGGCTGAGTGAGCAAAAAGTTAGCTTGAGAATCCCACAGCCGAAAGCCCAGGTTTTTGAGGTCGAAAAACAGGTTTGAGCGGGATGATTTGACTCGTTCTGCACAACTATTTTTATAGAGTTGATCGCGCATGGCAGCCGCCCCGATCGTGCAAGCGATCGCGTCAATGTTATAACTATCTTTTACCTTAAACAATCCACTCAATAGAGCCGGATTTGCAATGCCAAATCCAAGACGTAATCCTGCTAGAGAATATCCTTTTGACAATGTGCGAGTGATAATCACGTTATCAAATTCTTTCACAAGTGGTAACGCAGTTTTTTCAGCAAAGTCAACATAGGCTTCATCAATCACTAAAACGCCCGATAAGCTTGTCGCTAACTGTCGGAGATCGTCGATCGACACACTATGACCTGAAGGACTGTTGGGCGTGGCAATCAGCGTCACGGCACCATTTGCGGCAATCAGTTCGGCGATCGGAAGCTGATAATTTTCTTCATAAGGCACTTCAACAAATTCGGCGCCTTGCACCTCGGCTAAGGTCTGATAGAGTACATAAGTAGGCATTGGGTAGACAACCTTACGTCCCAATTCTGCACAGGCGCGAATGATCACATTCAGCAAATCATCGCTGCCGTTGCCAACAATAATCCAATCAGCCGGAACGTCTAATGCTTGACTCGCCGCTTGCCGAAACTCATTCGCAAATGGGTCTGGATAGCGTCGCAGCCACTCAACATCTAGAGTTCGCAGCACCTCGATCGCAGCAGGAGATGGCGGATAAGGATTCTCATTCGTGTTGAGCTTGATGACAGGTATCCCAGGCTTGGGTTGCTCACCGGGAATGTAGCCAGCGATCGCATCAATGCCAGGGCGAAAATAAGAGGTCATAACACGCGATAGGTGATGAAGACCCTCTATTGTAGCCCGCCTCTGCTTTCCCAGCTTGTTGAGGAGATTCGTTCTCGATCGTATTACTTTATCAACAGCGTGGATAACCAGCAGATCAAGAATGTAAATATCCATAGGCATCTATGAAGAACATTCGTGTGATCTTGAAGGCGGTGCTAAAACTGCGATCGCATGAATACTTCCATTGCAGCCAAAAAAGTCAATGCAAATGCTAAGAATGACCGTTGAAGATGTACTGGTTAATCTAAAAGACTTGTTAAACGAATTGGCAGAGGGAAAACAAGTTGTTCTGATGGAGAATGATCAGGAAATTGCCCGCTTAGGAACGTGAATTTATTAAGGTGCAACTTCTCGGACTCAACTAGAGTGTAGATAAGTTTGTTGATGACTCCGTTTGAGTCGGCTTGTGCCCCCTAAATCCCCCATTTTGGGGGACTTTGAAACCGGGAATTTTGGCTCAAAGTCCCCCATGAATGGGGGATTTAGGGGGCGAAGATCTCAGCCATGACGAATCAAAAGATTTGATTACAAGTTTGACAGGTTATTTAATCCACGATCCTTAGTTCCCTCGATAAATCGAGTTTGGCTAATTGAAGATACTAGAGATTTTCGGCGATCGCTGCAAACAAGTGGGGAGAGTTTGAGTTTTACGGTCATCCGCGATCGTGAGGTGGAACGCGGGTTCTCGACGACAGGCTCAGAGTTTTATCAGTCAATAAAAATTTATTTCTAGGGTTTGCGAATGTATCCCCATTTGCCGCTCATCATTACACGGGCTAATCCTTCAGAAAAGGAGCCAGCTTCATCAAATTGAGGTGCGATCGTCACACGTCCAGTTTTGTCAATATAGCCCCACTGACTGCCGATTTTGACAGGCGCAAATCCGTCAGAGAAATCGGACGCAAAATCGAATTTGGGAGCGATCACTAGCTTGCCTGTCCGATCGACATATCCCCATTTATTTTCGACTTCAACTAATGCCAATCCGTTAGAAAAATCAGACGCAAAATCGAATTTGGGAGACACGATCGCGACCCCATTTTGATTGATATAGCCCCACTTATCCCCGACTCGGACTCGTGCGATCGCGTCAGAAAACTTAAACGCACCATCAAACTGAGGCTGCACCGCTAATTTGCCTGTTTTATCAATATAGCCCCAGCGATCGCCGATGCGGACAGGCGCAAGATTTTCAGAAAACTTCCAGGAGTCGTCAAATTTTGGCGCGATCGTGACTCGACCTGTGCGATCGACATAGCCATATTTCTGACCCATTTTAACGGCTGCCAATCCTTGAGAAAAGCTCGAAGCTAATCCAAATTCTGGGTTGATGATCACCTTTCCCTGTTTGTTGATAAAGCCGTAGCGATTCTTAACTTTGACGGCGGCTAACCCTTCTAGAAACTGCGAAGCGCCTTCAAATCTGGGATTGATTGATACGGCTCCTGTTTGGTCAATGTAACCATAATTGCTGCCGACTCTGGCGATCGCTAATCCTTCCGAAAAAGGAGAGTAACTCTCGAATTCTACTTGAGGCGTGACAACAACTTTGCCCGTCCGATCGATGTACTTGAATTGATCGCCAATTCTCACCAAAGCAGACCCTTCTGAGAAATCTGAGGCACTGTCAAACTGATCAGCGATCGCTAAGGTTGTAGACGTTTGTGAATTCGATTGAGCAACCAGTTTAGGTATTGCTCTTGATTGCTGGCTCGACGGAATTAAAACAGCAAGCAAAACAACTGCTGGAATGGGTCGTTTCCAAAGACGAATTGACATAGGGAATGCCTGATGTGAGGAGAAAATTTGCTTTCGCTAATATCTGCCTAGTGTATCGATCGTTCCTCAAAGTGTTGTCAGCCAATCAGCATATTATTTGATTCGGTTTGTAGCTCAATTCCTTGAATGGAGTAATCCAACAACTGCATAGGGTGCAGCACCGGAACGGTCTTACCCTGAAGTTGCAGATGCTTAGAAATTTGCACAAAACAGCCAATATTTGCCGATGCAATCAGTTGCGCCCCGGTGTTAGTCAAATTTTCGACCTTTTGCCGTCCCAATTCTTCAGCGACATCAGGGTGCAGAATGTTATAAACGCCTGCACTTCCACAGCACAGGGCTGCATCGATCGGTTCTCGCAACTGCACACCCGGAATCTGCTTTAACAGTTGGCGTGGCTGAATGCTAATCTTTTGCCCGTGTAGCATGTGACAGGCATCTTGATAGACCATCACCAACGGTTTGTCTTGCAAGGGTGAGAGTTTGACAGTCAGCCCCACTGCCGCCAAAAATTCCTGCACGTCTTTAACTTTGCTAACGAATTCCTGAGCTTTCTCGTAATAGTCCGGGTCATCTTGCAAAATGTGCGCGTATTCTTTGAGCGTATGACCACAGCCCGATGCGTTGATCAAAATGGCATCCACATTGCTGTCTGCAAAGGCATCAATCATCTGACGCGCAAAGGTTTTTGTTTGTTCTTCTTGCCCTTGATGATGAGACAGTGCCCCACAACAACCCTGAAGCTGAGGCACCACAATTTCGCAGCCGTTAGCAGTCAATACACGCACCGTTGCATCATTCACAGCCGGGTTAAATAGACGCTGCACACAGCCCAAAATCATACCGACTCGATAGCGTTTCTGCCCCTGTGCGGGAATGAGAGCGGGAATCGTATCTTGAAACGCACCTGCCGAAATATTTGGCAACACCGATTCCATTGCGGCTATTTGAGGTGAAATCTGTTTGAGGAAGCCTAGCGATCGCACCAGTTTCTGCAATCCCGATTTTTGATAAAGCCCTAAAGGACGCAGCAAAACGCGCATCCGATCGGGGTAGGGAAACACCGAGAAAATTAATTGTCTGAGCAGTTTCTCAGGCAGTGGACGCGAATGATTGCGCTCAATTTGCGGTCGAGTTGCTGCGATCAGCTTGTCATATTGCACTCCAGACGGGCAGGTTGTCACACAGGCAAGACAGCCCAAACACGAATCAAAGTGCTGCACGGTTGCCGGAGATAGCGGAATCTCGCCCTCATTTACCCCATCCATCAGATAAATTCGACCTCTGGGCGAGTCGGTTTCTTTGCCAATGACTCGATAGCTGGGGCACGTAGACAAACAAAACCCACAGTGAACGCACGAATCGATCAGGGTTGGGTCAGGGGGATTGTTTGGGTCAAATCCAAGAAATTGCTTTGCAGCCGACTCAGCAGAAGTGACAGGATTTTCTGACGTTTGCATAATTTAGATTCCACCGACAAAGCGACGAGGACTCAACAGAGAGTTTGGATCGAACTGAGTTTTAATCTTCTGCATTAGATCCAGGGCATTTCCAGCGTAGCCCCAAACATCAATTTGTTGCTTGAAGGGAATGGGAGCTTGCAGCACCGAGAGATAACCACCTGCATTTTGGCAAAGCGATCGCAGCTCTTGAATCATAAAAGTCTTGGTCATCGCTCCTTCTAGAACCAACTCGCCAACCCCGCTGCCTAGATGAATCACGGCTCCAGAATTTTTGGCTAATTGCTCAATCTGAGTAAGCACCGCGATCGCCTCTGACGGCTTAACTCCTATCTTGCAGACGATCGCGTCATTTGGGCTGACACCCATCATTCGTTCTCGCAGTTGCTTCCATAGAGTCGCTTCATCTGTTTCTGGATAAAGCTGCGACGACAACCCCAACGCTGAACCGACTTCGAGCGATCGGGCAGCCTGTTCTTTCACACTTTCAAAAATGGTTTGAAACTGAATCAATAAACCGATCTCTGTTCCCAAATTTAGATCAGCCATGACTTGAGTAGACAGCACCTCGATCGCGGTCGGCGTAAGCGCAGAATTTAAGAACGTTTGGGCGGCTTGAGCGATCGCGTCGGGTTGCCCACTCAGCACCACCGTCTGTGAAGCTTGAGGAAGAGGATAGACCCGTAAAGTTACTTGCGTGATAATACCGAGAGTTCCATATGCCCCAGTCAGCAATTTCATCAAGTCGTATCCCGCGACGTTTTTGACCACGCGTCCGCCCGCCTTGACGAGTTGCCCATCGCTGCGGACGAATGAAATGCCTAAAATCATGTCGCGCACACTGTGATAGCGGTGCCGCAATGCTCTAGTGTCTGCCGTTGAAATAATTCCGCCTAACGTTGCCTGGTCAGGATAGTGAGGATCGATCGCCAAAAACTGCCCCGACTGACCTAACAAATTTTGCACATCCGAGAACTTTTTTCCCGCTTCAGCCGTGATGGTTAAGTCACCGATCGCATGATCAATTAATCGATTAAGTCGCTCAGTGCTAATCACCAGATTTACCGCGTCAACCAGCCCGCCCCAGTGCAGCTTGCTTTTTCTGCCACAGGGCAACACTCGCCACCGATTTTGGTCGGCACACAGCATCACTGCCGCCAATTCTTCTGGCGTGTTGGGGTAAACCAGATAGGTGATTGACTGACTCGAAGGTGTGGCTTGCAAAATCGGCGATCGTTCAGTCTCGGTCAGAGTGTCCCAGGCACAAACCCCTGCAACTCCAACAATGTTTTCTAAAACTTGGGCAACGGCTTTCATCAAGGTGTGACGCAGTTCACTGCAAAGGGTGAGAGAACAGAGTGAATATACTTAAGTACTACTGAGAAAAAACTAACCAGGCTTGAAGAGGTTCACAGTTGCAGATGCGATCGGGTAGGGAATAATGCCCTTGCAGTCAGTTGGAGGTCTGTGAAAACACAATTCCTCAAAGCTTCTGCTCGATCGCTTCTAAGCTCTCGATTATAGAGTGCCATTGCTCCTCCCTGTTGCGGTTAATTAAAAGTTATCAGCGATGCAACTCACCGAATCACCCTCTTCATTGATTAAGCTTCAACACGCGATCGACCAGTGGACAATCCACGATCCTGAGTTAGCGGCACAGCTCCGATCGTGCCTGTCAGACGTGAAAATGACGATCGTTCAACTTCAAGAGCAGTCAATCTGGGAGCGAGAGCAGTGTCAACGAGCCGAAGCCAAAGTTCACTTTCTAGAACACCGAAAACAGGCAGAAGAAGCCCTCCGCGACGCTAAAGAAGAATTAGAGATTCGAGTTGAAGAACGCACCGCAGAACTCCGCGACACCAACCAGCAGCTTCAACTAGAAATTGCCCAGCGTAAGCAGATTGAGCAAAGTCTGCGAGAAAGTCAAGTCTGTCTACAGTTGCTCAATAATATTTCGAGAGGCATTACGTCGGGTCTATCAGCCGAGCAAGTGATCGAATCGACGGTTCGACAAATCGGACAACATTTTAAGACGCTCCGAATTCTCTATGGGGTGATCGTCGATGGAGCGATCACAGCCGTTCATTCCGCCCAGCCCGAAACGATGATCAAGCTAGAAGGAGCCGTTTTGGAGGTGAAACAATCACCTGAATATTTGGAACTCATCGATCGCCGCCAACCGATCGTCGTCGCCAATGTCACTCAAGCCAGCTTTCTAGCACCTCTTGCAGACGGCATGCTTTCCAGAGGAACCCGCGCTTTGCTTGCGGTTCGCGTTCAGCATTCAGCCCAAGAGATTGGGTTACTCAGCTTTAACTCGCCTGAGCCGCGCCAGTGGAGTGATTACGAGATTTCAACGCTCACCGAAATTGCTGATTATCTGTCGATCGTGCTTCAAGAAGCGCAAGCCCAGCAAGAGCGCCAGCACGCCGAAGACCGCCTCCGTCTATTTGAGTCAGTCGTCATTAATGGACAGGATGCAGTCATCATCACCACTGGCAACCCTGACGATCTCAAAATCACCTACACCAATTCTGCATTCACAGAGTCAACAGGTTATGCGCTAGAAGAAGTTCTCGGTAGGACTCCTCGCATTCTGCAAGGAGCCAAAAGCGATCGTGCTCAACTCAATAAAGTTCGTCAAGCGCTGCTTCACAACAAGCCCATCCAGATAGAACTTGTCAACTACCGCAAAGACGGCTCTGAGTTTTGGATCGATCTCAACCTCGTGCCCATCTTCGATAATCAGGGAAGTCTCACTCATTACGTGGCTTTGCAGCGAGATATCACCGATCGCAAGTGGTCAGAAAAGGCTCTGATTGCCATCCAAGAGCGTCTAAAGTATCTGCTCTCTTCTAATCCCTCAGTCATCTACACCTGTCACCCCAATCGCAACCGCTCTTGCACATTTGTCAGCGAAAATATTACTCAGCAATTAGGCTATGAAGTCTGGCAATACTTAAAAGAATCTCGTTTTTGGCTCGATCGCATTCATCCTGATGATTTGCGAAACGTACTAGATCATATCGCTCAACTTTTCGAGATAGAACAACTCACTTGTGAATATCGATTTCTGCATCAAGATGGCTCCTATCGCTGGCTGCGAGACGGCATGAAACTTCTGCGCGATCGCCAGGGACAACCCGTTGAAATCATTGGCTCAGTCATTGATATCACCGATCGTAAGTGGGCAGAAGATCGGGTTCTCGCTTCTCTCGAAGAAAAAGAAGTGTTGCTTAAAGAAATTCATCATCGCGTTAAAAACAATCTTCAGGTGATCTCTAGTTTGCTAAAGCTGCAAGCTGGGTACATTAAAGACGATCGCATCTTAGAAGTGTTTAAAGAAAGTCAAAATCGCGTCCGGGCAATGGCATTAATTCACGAAAAACTCTACCAATCAGAAGATTTAGCCAAAACTGATTTTGCAGAATATATTCGCAGTTTAGTCACCGATTTATTCCGCTCCTACTCAGTCAGTTCACGGTTAATTAAGCTGAATGTCTATGTGAAAGATGTGCGTCTCAGCATTGATACAGCCATTCCCTGTGGGCTAATTATCAACGAACTCATTTCAAACTCGTTGAAATATGCTTTCTCAGCAGGTCAGGCAGGCGAAATTAGCATTCGCCTCTTCTCTGAAGCTGAAAATTATTACACCTTAATTGTTCAAGATAACGGTTCAGGGTTTCCCACCGATCTAAACTTCCGCAACACAAAATCTTTGGGTTTACAGCTAGTGTGCAGTCTCACTAAACAGCTCCACGGCACCATTGATTTAGAGTGCCAGCGCGGCGCAGTTTTTAAGATTAGTTTTGCTGAGCAAAAACAAAAGGTTTAATCGATGTTAGCTGCTAAAATTCTGGTCGTTGAAGATGAAAGCATTATTGCTTTAGATATTCAAAATAGTTTAGTCAATGCTGGATATAATGTCGTTGCGATCGCCACCTGCGCTGACGAAGCTCTCGATCTAACTGCCCAGTTCCATCCTGATCTGGTGCTGATGGATATTCGACTACGCGGCGAAATGGATGGCGTAGAAATTGCAGAAAAAATTCGTAGAGAGTTCAATCTTCCAGTAGTCTACTTGACGGCTCACGCGGATGAAAATACTTTGCGACGAGCCAAGATTACTGAGCCTTTTGGTTACATTCTGAAGCCGTTTGAAGATCGAGAGTTAATTACTACGATCGAGATTGCGCTCTCTCGCTATCACGCTGAAGTTGCGATTCAATTAGCGCTGGTAAAAGAGAAAGAACTCAATCAAATCAAATCGCGATTTGTTTCGGTGGTCTCTCACGAGTTTCGCAATCCTCTCAACGCGATTCTTTTCTCGACTGAGCTTCTAGAACGCTACGACTCAGAGCTTTCATCAGAGAAAAAGCAAGAATATTTACAGCGCATTCAGCTATCGGTGAGACGAATGGATCAATTACTAAGGGATGTTTTGACCATCGGAGAAACCGAGTCAGGCGATTTGCCCTTTAATCCTCAGCCGCTCGATCTGCTGCAATTTTGTCAAGACCTGATTGAAGAATTGCAAGTGAGTCGATCGTTGAATTGTCCGATTCATCTCACTCACAAAAATGCAGATTTTGTAACTTCAGAGGATCTATCTTTCCCCTGTTTAGATGAGAATCTGTTACGACATATTTTGGATAACTTGTTGTCGAATGCAATTAAGTATTCTCCACAAGGCAAAAATATAGAATTTAACTTAACCTATAACAAGGAAGCCGTTGTCTTCCAGATTCAAGATTATGGGATTGGAATTCCGATCGCCGATCAACCCCGATTGTTTGATTCCTTTTATCGCGCCAGCAATGTCAAAACGATTTCTGGAACGGGGTTAGGATTATCAATTGTCAAACAATGCGTAGATTTACACGGTGGCACGATCGCAGTGATCAGCGAAGTCGAAAAGGGAACCATTTTTACAGTTACGCTACCGTTACAGCACTGCTAATGAAGAAAATTTTAGTCATTGAAGACGAACAAACGGTTCGAGAATCGATTTTAGACTTGCTAGAAGCAGAAGGCTTTAGCGGTTTGGGTGGTGAAAATGGCAATGTTGGGCTTCAACTTGCCCGCGACAACCACCCTGATTTGATTCTCTGTGACGTGCAGATGCCTGATTTAGATGGCTACTCTGTTCTGACTCATCTCCGCCAAGTCGCTGACACGGCAGACATTCCCTTTATCTTTCTCACCGCCAGGGGCACAAAAGCAGATGTTCGGTATGGCATGGAGCTAGGAGCCGATGACTATCTCACCAAACCCTGCACTGCTACAGAACTGTTGGGTGCTATCTCAGGTCGCCTTGAAAAACAAGCTGCACTTCTAGAACGTTACAACAAACAGACCGCAAGAACTCAAACCGAAGACATCGCCAGATCCGCTCCACGAAATGTTCACGCTTCTCGCCCCGAATCTTCTCAGCAGCCAGATCTTGAAGCGACTCATGCCTCTAACACCCGCGATGGGTTATTAAATCACTTCTATCAAGAGCTACGCAATCCTTTGTCTAACATCAACATGACGCTGCACCTGTTGAAAACTGCGTCGATCGCGACAAGTTTTGAAACCAGTGTCGCCACGATTCAACAAGAGTATGGGCGAGAACTGGCAATTCTTCAGCAAGTCTATAAACTGCAAAATTTTCTGATGCCAGAAAGTGCCGCCCTGCTTCAAAACTGTCATTTAATCGAGTTGCTTGAAAGCGACTTAGATGAGCCAGATTCAAATAATTGAAACAATCTTCGCTCAAATCAATGGGCGATAAAAAAGCCACTCAAACCGAATCCTTGCTTCTGAATGCTAAAGAAATGAGTGGTATAGACGCTAAAGAAAACGCAATTCTGACGGTGAGTGTAATGCTTGATTGTAGAAGTCAAAACCTCCTGAGGCACTGAAGTGGCTGCAAAGCAAGCAGACGATTTCGGTTTCTGACACGCCGCAGATTGCAGATTTTGGGCAACCCAGGCTGCGTAGGCATCTTCTCCAGGATTAGTCGCAGCTAGTAAAACTGCTGCACAAACAACAGGAATCGCAAATTTCAGCATTTTATCCTCTCCAAAATCGTGTTTGCGGTCTGGTCATTCCTTTTCGGCTCTCGATCGGGTTTGCTCTGCCTCAGTTTTAATCCGCTGCCACTTCCTGATTTGTTGGCAAATTCGCGCTCGAATTAGGTCATAATCTTCTTCTGCTTCAGCTTTGAGTTTGACGACCTCTTGAGCAATCTGTTCTGTGTTATTTTGCCAAGCGTTGTGTTGATCGCTAGGAATTTCAAAGCCGCGATATCCAGCTACATCAAACTTTTGGGGCATGGGAAATTGATTCGGTAGCTGCTGAAGAACTTGCCGCAGTTTCTCATTCCGCTCCTCGATATCTTGGATGCATTCTGCTTCTAGCTGCTCGATTCGCACCTGAGAAAATTCGCTTCTAGCGTTGGCGCGGGCACCCTTCACCGTTTTGATTTCAGAAGGAATCGCTGCCGTAAAATGCTTGAACACCGCATCCAATTCGTATAGGCGTAGAGTTTGCTCTTGTGAAATTGTGCCATCTGGTAAAAAGTCCCGATAGTCGGAGATCAGTTCTGCACAGGAATCAGCAAAGTCTGCGCGATCGCTTTGCAGCAATGCCGCCAGCCAAATCAACGCCACGGGCAGAACACTGCTCAAAATTGCCCACTCGGTTGACTGGGGGTTCTGCTGCACCTGATAAAAAATCGCGGCTCCTTCTAGCAGGCTGACGACGATCGTCACCCCCAAATCGAGCCAAAATTGCCCTTGCAGATTTCCTCCCTCAACCCGACTCAGACAAGACTGCTGACCCCTATAGAAATCTCGAAAAAACTCGTTTTGAGCCGACGCTTTTTGCAGAGTTTGGATCATTTGCAGTGCCTGACGAGAATCGTGGCGACGACGCAGTTTACCCAGTCCGCGCACAGCCCGATTGTGAATTAACCACGCAAAAGCCGCCCCTACCAACAGCCCAATTCCTTCAGACCATTCTTGACGACCTAAAAGCTTGGCCAACTGAGTGGGCAAGGCATTAAAGGCCAGCATTCCTAAAAATAGAACAAACAGCTCGACCATTAAGATGACTGCTTTTGGCCAACGATGCAGAACAATTGCGGCAAAGTGTTCGATGCGTGTCTGAGCCAGAGTCGTTTCTCCGTCCTGTATCTGAAACTGGGCCATCTCATGACGGCTGTCGTAGTCAATGCGCTGAATCTGAGGTGAGAGTCGCCAACTTGCGATCGTCTGTTGCGACCAAGCAAACGAATCTTCAGGAACATATTGCGGACGTGATAGTGCAGTCATTGGTAGACTCCTTTATGAAAGCAGGGGAAGGTATCTAAGGCAGGTGGCGTGCTGTGTTGAAGGCTTGCTTGATGTAGGGTTCAAAGCTCTCGATCGGACAAAGCTCAACTTGCGGAATGCCTTGAATCGCTTGCTCTAAATCACTTTGCAGCTCTCCGGTTGGCCCGAAGATGATTACCGTGCTGCGGTCATTTGTGATTTGCTGCAACTGCGATCGCACCCGCTTAAAGTCCAATCGGGTTCCACGGAGACGAGGTTCGGCGTTTTGCAGCCAAACCGTGATCACGCCGGGGTTTTGATTGCCACGAGTCCGCTGTGATTTGAGTTGATTCTGAACTTTGTCGAGTAGGGCGATCGGATCGGTGCCACGTTGTTTGCCTACGCTTGGCGGAATGCGATCGCGACGAATGGCATCACATTTTTTGAGTAGAGCAGCGACATCATTGACAACCGCTGCTTGCGTTACTTCTGGACGATCGGCAAACCCGATTGAGACAGCATAATCTCCTTCCTTCAGCGATCGTGTCGCCGCAATGCAGTGCTTTACGGCAGTTTTGATATCATCCAGGGCAGACCCAGAAAAATCGTTGGCGTGAATGCTGATGACACGAGATTGGCGATGACTAAGCAGAGTCGGAATGACGACAACCCCCACGGCAAACACGCCAGCACCGACCATCACAAGTTTCTGGAACAGTGAAGCTTTTGGAGAAGACGGATCAGATGAGTAGTGGGCAGATGGATGAGAGCGATCATGGGTGTCAAGCTCTGGTTTGGGCAGTGTACGCATGGTCATTCTCCAATTGGGAACGGGTAAATCACGGAGAGGGCAATTCAGTAGGAGCCTGGTCAGGTTGAGGCGTGGGCGATCGCTGGCTCATGATCAGCATGACTACTAAAGATGCGATCAACAGAGGTAGAAGAAAGGGATCAAGATGGATACCATCATTGATATCGCGCTCTAGACCGCATCTAAGGCAGACATAGCGCGTTACTCGCTGGGGATCGTTGACAAATGGACAGTTTCCCTGATTACAGTCGGAAGGGCAGTTCATTCTGAGTGATTCCTCCTGGATAAACTAAGTTGTTATTTCTAAAATCGGCGTATTTTGATCTGTCCTGCCCAAGCAGTTTTGCGGTTGCTTAGACAAATTTATGAATTAACGATAGCACAAAAATCTTAAATTGATATCAAAAAACGATATCGTGCTGCAAAAAGTAGAGTTAAAGATATCCTCATAAAGGTTGACAATGATATCTGGTTACGATATCAAGAGAGCAGTGTATTGAAGCTCAGATTGACCTCTGACTGCTGCATCAGCTAACCTTCTTGTTCAAACAGATAACTGGCATTGCGTCAGGGATTTACTAATGCCCCCGATACGGTTCTAGTGTTCTTACAGAGCTTCAGGTATGCTGATGTAAACTCTCCGCTAAAAGTTTTCTACCCAGATTCTTCTAGCCGAGTCAGCCAAGCTGAAGTCCACCACCTCCAGAAACGTTCTAAGGTGAGGATTTTCATTTTTGCTGCAAAAAAGTTTGGTCAGTCTGAGCTTCGATCGCGAAAAACTCGAATGTGCATCCACCATCCTGACAACCACAATGATCAGCAGCAGCAAACTCTTGAGTGCATTTTCAAAGACCCGCCACTCACCGACATTCTTTGGACGAACGCGATCGCGCTTCTAGCAGGATTGCAAGGGGCAACGATTCGTGAGATGAGCAACAAAATTTGTGTTAGAGTACCTCATCCTGATTGCGACCACCGAATTACCATCCTCTCTCCCTTGGGACATGATGAGTGTGTGGACGAATATCAGGTGATGAAAATTCGAGAGTTTTTGACCATGTTGGACATTAGAACTAGCAGAGGGAACTGATTCTATGCTGAATTACTTGGGTTACACAGCATCCCTCTCGATTGATGAGAAAGCAGAATTAGTCTGTGGCAAGGTCAACAACGTGAGTAGAGAGCTTCTGCACTTTCAGGGAAAGACGGTTGAAAAAGCGAAAGAAGAATTTGAGAAGACGATCGACACTTACCTGAAGTTTTGCAAGCTTGAGAAAGTTGAGCCTGAAAAGCCTGAAAATTTTTCTGGGAAACTTCCCTTTCGCACGTCGCCAGAAGTTCATCGAAATATTGCTCATACGGCTAAAGATGCAGGCAGAAGCATCAATTCTTGGCTAGAAGAAGCAGCCATTAAAGCCCTACAAGAGAGCAAAACAGACGAAAAAAAAACTGAGGAAGTAGAAATCCCCGCTACGATGCTTCTACAACTCAAAAAACATCCTGAACTAATGGAGCAATTTCTCGATCAAGTCACCCCTTCGCTGAAGAAAAGCAACGCAGTCGGGGCGATCGACTTCTTAAGTGCCGTGGAAAAAGTTTTACCAGGTTTAGAAGCAATCCGCTCTCACTTAAGGACATCCGACCCTCAGACAATGACTAAAGTTGTCAGCGCGATCGAAGATTGGATTGAGCGTACAAAGATGACCAAACACAATCAAACTCGTCAACAAGCCTAGTTAAGAATAGAGCCTGTGGGAGCCTCGTTCTTAGCAGCTAAGTTTGTTGCGTTCTTTTGACTGCTGCGATCGCACCCTTTTTTCGCCTTAAAACTTAAATCTAGTATTAATACCTACCCAACGCTTAGAATTGTGTTAACCTATGTAAAAAGTAATAGCCAAGAAATAAAATCGGGATTGCACTCCCAAACAGATTGCGGCTTACTATCGCAAGCACAAATTCGCCATTCCTGGATGTGCGCCTAGAATCTTTGCTGACTTTGTTGTCAAACAGTCTCCTGACTAGCTAGGAGATCCCAGTCACTACTCTTTTGAGGGCGGGGTGCAGCAACTGATGAGTCTCATTACCCTTGCAAGCGATACGTTAGCTCGTCTATATGGAGAACCCTCTGGCTTCATCACAGAGCAGAGATATTTGTGCTGGGATCTTTTACAGCAAATTCATCAATGCTGTCCAGCTATCGGAGTCAAGGTTATGGTCGCTCCAGCGACACTCGACTCAATCTTAAGTGACTTGAGTGCTGCTAAACGAGCATCTATCCTTTGGCAGCTTCAGCAATCCGGTGTAGAAATTCCGCCTCGCTATCAGTATAAGAAAGGCAGAGCGCTCGCATCCGAAAAATTGGCGGCAGCAGAGTTAGAGTTTGCGATCGTTCATCGAGTCTCTGCACTGATCACCTACAAACCATACAGATATGTGGGCGGCGATCGCGCAGTGTCGATCTGGACAGTGGAGCAGTTATTAGAACACATTGCCCAAGAGTTTAGTACCTCTGCTAAAACCGCTGAAAATGCGTCGGAAAGCAATCAAGAGGCTGCGACTAGCCCGGCAATTCTCGCAGCAGTTGGGGCGATCGTTCGTCACTTGACTCGACGCATCTCGGCGAAATTTCAGAGAATTGATTATAGTAAAACTTCTGACAAGCTGATACTGCTTACACTAAGCAAAAGTGCATTTCAGAGAAGGACGATCGAGTTTCACGCACCTACGACCAGTCGCTTAAATAGCAACGCAGCATTGAATGCTCACGAAAATACAATTAAGCAAGCTGCTGCAAATACATTTAACAATGCTAATGATGGAAAACTAAACCAGTTAGCGAATCAAGGCGGACAATTTTCTGGATTGTGGTTGTTGTCCCAAATCTCAAAAAATGACAATCGCTCTGATTCTCCATTTGAAACGGTGCAGCGATCGCCTGCTCCAACACCTTCATCCTTGGTGCGAAACTACGATTTGAGCACGTCGATGAATTCACAAAACACCAAATCTCAGCACAGTGGCTCCCCCGATCGTGCCTCGCCTGAATGGGTTGAATCGGACGACGATCGAGCAATTTTTATCCCTAATCCTTTCATTTTTGCAGGCAGCGATTTTGATAACCTAGATGTGACAGGCTTCAATACCACACTGCTTCTGAGGTTTAGCCTCCCTAAAGAAACGCCACGATCTCCATCCATCTCATTCAACCAGACAAATCCTGCTGTCTCATTCGCCGATCCCAGTAGCGAATCAACAAATCAGCCTAGCGATCGCCCTGATCTGAGCGCAGATATTGGCAAGCCCAGAACTCAAGAGCTAGAGAAAACGCATTCGATCGTGACTCCTGAAATAGTGGTCATCGCTCCTCCTCAAGTCTTGGATGGCTCTGGGGGAATCCACTCTTTTACGCTGACAACAGGCAGTTACGAAGTCAGAAATTTTGGGGGCGTTGGCACAAACAGAAATCCTTCAGACGACATTATTCGAGAAGTGGATACTCTCTACTTTCAGGGACCGCAACTGATCGCCAAAAATCTGCTCCTCGATCAGCAAGGCAATGATTTGACCCTCACATTTGCGGATGTACAAAATATAAGCATTATCCTCAAGGATTTTAACCTAGAAAATCTTGACAACTTCTTGACCATCAGTGAAACTCCGCTCATGCTAGGCAACATCGTGTTTAACGGAGAAACAACTTCCATTCAAGACTCGTTTGATGTGATAGATGCTAACCTGATCATTGCTCAAGTCTTCAACCGAAACTCAGTCACCTTTCTGAATGACTCGGATAACGATGTGATGGGCTTCGACGATTCTAACGACGTGATCAATAGTCAGGGTGGAAATGATTTCCTTAAAGGACTCGGTGGCGATGATATTCTTCGGGGTGGCGCAAGCGATGACATTCTCTGGGGCGGAACAGGTGCCGATATTCTCGATGGCGGAACAGGGAACAACTGGCTGACTGGAGGAGCGGGTGCCGATGTCTTCAGGCTATGCCGGAATGGATTGAGCCAAGTCATCGACTTTCAGGTTGGCGAAGATCGCATTGGCTTGCCTGCGGACATCCAGATTGACCAAGTTGCGATCGAGCCAGGAACCGAACTCAACAGCAGCACTTTGATTCGATTTAAGCCTGATGGCTCCCTGCTGATGTCTCTATCGGGTGTCACAGCAAGCTCCTTAACGACGGACATCTTTTTGCCAAACGCTTCAAGTTTGATCAGAGATTAAATGCTAGAGAGTTTTGAATTTCAAGAACTCAAAACTCATGATTCTTCAGAAATTACTCGACCTCACCCGGTTCAAGAATTCGCTGGAAGAGATAGCCCGTTCCTCTAGCGGTTAAAATCAGTTCTGGATTGCTGGGATCGTCTTCTAGCTTGGCGCGCAGGCGAGAGATATGGACATCGACCACACGAGTGTCAACGTGACGTTCAGGCGTGTAGCCCCACACTTCTTGCAAAATCTCCGATCGAGAAAACGGCTCTCCAGAGCGGCTGACCAACAATTCTAAAAGACTAAATTCCATTCCAGTCAGCCGAATGCGCTCATCGCCTTTATAGACTTGGCGCTTGTTGGTGTCAATCCGAATCGTGTTGATGTGAATCACACCAGAACTGGGAATTCCGGGTGCGCCTGTTTTCTCAACTCGCCGCAAGACTGAGCGAATTCGGGCTTCTAGCTCTTTAGGCGAGAAGGGTTTGACGACATAATCATCTGCTCCTAGCTCTAAGCCTGTGATGCGATCGGCAACGTCTCCAAGCGCCGTTAGCATAATAATGGGCACATCTGACTCTTTCCGCAGTTCTTGACAGACTCCATAGCCGTCAAGTTTTGGCATCATCACGTCGAGAACGACCAGATCGGGTTCAGAGTTACGAAATGTGTCGAGGGCTTCTTCTCCATCAGCAGCCGTAACGACATCATAGCCAATCATTGAAAGACGAGTTTCAAGGATGCGGCGAATGCTTGCCTCGTCATCGACGACTAATATTTTTTCTTTGTGATTTTCCAACTTCTTCAACGCTCCCTAGGTCAAATCTCTGATCGTTAATTTTTTGTACTTTATCATTAAGATAGTAACTCACTTCACAATTTTCAGTTCGTCAAAGCCTCACTATCACTGACCTTCCGACTTTCTTAACGATTGTCTACTTTATGAAGGAATATCACGATAATTTTTGTAATGCCAAAACTACGATCGCACTTTGTTTGTAACCAATGTGGGGCAGAATCTCCCCAATATCTGGGTCGTTGCTCGTCGTGTGCTGCCTGGAATTCTCTAGAAGAACAGGTGGTACGATCGACAAACTCTTCGGCTGGAATTGGTCAGGTCGCTCAAATCAGAACCAGCGGCAAAAGCCGCACCTCAGCCCGTAATGCCACGGCTCAGGCGGTTTCGTCGCTGACCTTAACTCAAATTACCGATCATCCTCAGTCTCGCTTGTCGTCTGGATACACCGAACTCGATCGAGTTCTCGGTGGAGGAATTGTACCGGGTTCGCTGGTTTTGATTGGTGGCGACCCCGGCATCGGCAAATCGACGCTGCTGCTGCAAACGGCAAATCGACTGGCCACCCGCTATCGAACGCTCTATGTTTGCGCTGAGGAATCGGGGCAACAGGTGAAGCTGAGGGCGCAACGGTTGGGAATTGGTCAACAGGTAGAAACTGATGAGACCTCTGAGAGTTCGCTAGATTCTGCGACTCCTAAAAACGCGATCGCCACCGATGCCGACCTTTACCTGCTTCCCGAAACCGATTTAGATACGATTCTCGTCGAACTGGAGGCGCTCAAACCTGCTGTAGCGGTGATTGACAGTATTCAAGCGCTTTACTACAGTTCGTTGAGTTCGGCTCCGGGTTCGGTGTCTCAGGTGCGGGAGTGTACATCAGTGCTGATGCAGGTCGCCAAACGGCAGAACATCACGCTGTTTATTGTCGGACACGTCACCAAAGAAGGCGCGATCGCTGGGCCCAAAGTTCTAGAACACCTCGTAGATACTGTGCTTTATTTTGAGGGCGATCGCTTCGCGAGTCACCGCCTGTTGCGCTCTGTTAAGAATCGTTTCGGCGCGACTCATGAAATCGGCGTGTTTGAAATGGTCGATCAGGGATTGCAAGAAGTTCTTAACCCGTCAGAGCTATTTTTGGGGAACCGAGAAGAAGCCACGCCGGGGACGGCGACGATCGTCGCCTGTGAAGGAACTCGCCCGATCGTCGTTGAACTGCAAGCGTTGGTCAGTGCGACGAGCTATAGTTCTCCGCGCCGATCGACCACCGGGATTGAATACAATCGGCTGCTGCAAATCCTGGCAGTGCTAGAGAAACGAGTTGGCATTCCGCTCTCTAAACTCGATGCTTATGTTGCGTCTTCGGGCGGTCTGAGCGTGGGGGAACCTGCGGCAGATTTGGGCATTGCGGTGGCAGTGGCGGCAAGTTTCCGCGATCGCTCGATCGATCCGCAAACCGTCGTCATCGGTGAAGTTGGTTTAGGCGGACAGGTACGATCGGTGTCTCAAATGGAATTGCGGCTAAAAGAAGCGGCAAAACTGGGATTTAAGCGGGCGATCGTGCCCAAAGGTTCCTATTCTAATGTGCCGGGAATGGAGGTGATTCCAGTGTCGCGGGTGGTGGATGCGATGGCGATCGCTCTTGCAGGAAGCAAGTCGCGTCAACAAACTGAGAGCGCTGAGGCGGAGGAGTAATTGAAGTGGGCGATCGTTTTTTGGAGCGATCTTTTGGAACTTCGGAAACGATCGCCCACTCCTAAAATCAAATCACCAAGGATCGAAAATTAGCAGAAATTCTCCTTCGGGGATAAGTCGCCGCAAAATTTGTAGATGTCCTTCTGCATCGGAATAGTGGTTAAACCGTCCGATGGTGACTCGCTGCATTCTTGGCAGTAACCGAATCACTGTCCAGGTTTGTAGTCGTCTGCGATAGCTCATAATAATCATGTCTCCGAACGAATAGGAGCCAAAGCCAGTGCTGAAGGTTGACCGCCGGAATGCACTGGCTTTTGACTTTTGGCATATTTGACAAATATCACAGTTTTGCTAGTAATGCTAGTCATGTCAATAGTGCCATTGTATTGAAGAGTGGCAGTAATGCTTAATAGTTGAGTAAGCAAGTGGTGATTTCAGAATGGCTGGGAAGCTTGAAAAAAAAAGAGATTGGCTGAGAGTAGAAATTGATGAAGAGATTAAAACCCGCCTGAAAATTGAAAGTGCCAAGACTGGTAAATCAATGGGAGCAATCTTAGAAGAACTTCTTGATAGGGTCTTGCCCAAGCTTTCAAAAGAGGATTAGCAATATGTCTAGGACTTACGCATTGACCCGAAAATGCAGGTGTGCATTAACGCAATTACTGGGTTACAGCATTTCTAAGAAACGACTTTGAACCTGAGTTCTTGTTCAAAATCACTTGAAAGCCTGTTAAAAAGTGTAGTTTTGGATACCAAATATCAAAAGTGCATACTACTGTTTTCTGTCAATGCGTAAGTCCTAATGTCTATGAAAAGTCACTCTTTTTCGTCAGCTTTTTGAGTTAAACCAGCAGCAATGGAACGAACAATAAGAGAAAGACATTGCGATGGAAAATCTGACAAAAGAAGCGATCGCAGACGTTGAATCTGGCTTCAGTCGGCAGATTTTGAATCATTCATAGAAAACCTAGTCGATCGCTCTATTAATTAAGCGGTTTCACTAGCCGAATCTTGCTCTGAAAGTTCTCTCGCTTCTTCGTCTTCCATCTCAGCAAGTTTAGCCGTCAACTCTGCAAGTCTCCGCGCTGCATTTGCCCGACACAGCGAATTTTTTTCCTTCCACAGCCACTCACTCTCGAAGTAGACTGCATAACGATAAGCCTTGATCGAATCTGGCGACAGAACGTAATTTTCCGAGTCGGTGCTGCTATTCATGAGAAAACCCTCAGTTTCAACTTCTAGCCAAGTACTCAGATGAAGCAACATAAGTGCTTTGAGTAAGGTTTCTCTCACTATAGAGGAACAGACTTGAGCCTAGAAGACCTTTCATAGAGCGAATTCGGGTACGGTAAACAGCTATCATTTGAATCAGTTGAACCTTTGCTGCTGAAGCCAAACATTGGATACGTGGATCTAAAACAAGTCTTTAAAACCCCTAATCCGATTATTGGTGTCGTGCATTTATTGCCCCTGCCGACCTCCCCGCGTTGGGGTGGCAGCCTCAAGGCAGTCATCGATCGCGCCGAACAAGAAGCAACCGCTCTAGCAGCAGGTGGCGTAGATGGCATCATCGTCGAAAATTTCTTTGATGCCCCATTTCCTAAAGATCATGTCGATCCGGCAGTGGTCAGCGCCATGACAGTCGTGATCCAGCGATTGATGAATATGGTGACGCTGCCGATCGGGATCAATGTGCTGCGAAATGATGCTCAAAGTGCATTCGCGATCGCGGCTTGCGTCCAAGCTCAATTCATTCGGGTCAATGTCTGGACGGGCATCATGGCAACCGATCAAGGCATGATCGAGGGTCGCGCCCATGAGCTGCTGCGCTATCGTCGCGAGTTAGGATGCGATGTCAAAGTCTTTGCTGATGTATTGGTGAAACACGCTCGTCCGTTAGGTTCGCCCAATTTGACAACGGCTGTGCAGGACACGATCGAGCGAGGTTTAGCCGATGCAGTGATTCTCTCTGGTTGGGCAACGGGCAGCCCTCCGAGTCTAGAAGATTTAGAACTCGCTAGCGCCGCCGCTCAAGGAACGCCTGTTTTTATTGGCAGTGGTGCCGATTGGGAGAATATTCCTAAATTGATGACGGCGGCGGATGGCGTAATCGTGTCGAGTTCGCTCAAGCGTCAGGGAAAACGATCGCAAGCGATCGACCCGATTCGAGTCAGCCGTTTTGTAGAAGCCACTCGTCGCAGTGTGTCTCCAGAAAATCAGACAAAACCCGCTTCTTCAATGAGTTTGCATTCCTAAAGATTAGCAAGACGGTAAACCTGGATGCTGCACTTTGAACTCCTAGAGACGTGAGTGTCAAGTGGTTAAGTGCTGATGGAAGGGTCATGTACAGATAGTATTAATGATGAGAAGGAGTCGCCAATTGACCCCTCACCCTTTAGACGAATTGTTGAGGACTTTTGATCATGAGCGTAGAAACTGACCCCGCAAAAATTATGAAGCAGCAGGTGGGGGTTGCCGCCGCCGCTAGAGTGCAGTCTGGTTCTATTGTGGGGCTGGGCACTGGGTCAACCACTGCTTACGCAATCCAGGCGTTGGGCGATCGACTCAAATCGGGCGACCTGAAAGACATCAAAGGCGTTCCGACCTCGTTTCAAGCGATCGTGTTGGCGAGACGATATGGCATTCCGCTCGTGACCTTAGATGAAATTGATCACATTGATGTCGCGATCGATGGAGCCGATGAAGTCGATCCGCACAAGAATTTGATCAAAGGGGGCGGGGCAGCCCATACGCAAGAAAAAATCGTCGATTCTCTCGCTAATCAGTTTATTGTCGTCGTCGATAGCGGCAAACTCGTCGAGCATTTGGGGTCAACGTTTTTGCTTCCGGTCGAAGTGATTCCGATGGCGGTAACTCCGGTGATGCGAGCGATCGTCAAGTTAGGCGGCAAACCCGAACTGCGGATGGGCATCAAAAAAGCAGGCCCGGTCGTCACAGATCAGGGCAATCTGGTGATCGATGTCAAGTTCGATCGCATTGACAATCCTGCTGATCTTGAGAAGACCCTCAACAACATTCCTGGTGTGTTAGAGAACGGTTTATTTGTCGGCGTGACTGACCTAGTTCTCGTTGGAGAAATCAAAGACGGACAGCCTTCAATCCGAGAGTTTTAAATCGGGTTTGAATCTCTTCTGATTGGCTGATGAGAGAAGTCAGTCAATCAAATCCCTCAATCCATTGATTTGACAATAGATTGGCGGTCTTTTAATCTGAACAAGTCAGTTAAAAACTTTAGTCAAAACTATTATCTGAGGTGTGAGATGAAGCTGAAGTTTGTAACCCGTTTCTCAGCGTTGGCGATCGGATCGACCGGGGCATTTCTTGGCATTGCCAGTTTAGTACCTGCGATTGCAACTGCCCCTGCCCCTCCACAGCTTGTTCCAGCCGTATTAGGCGGTAAACCCATCTACATTTTGTACATGACTCGGAGTGGCGATCGAGCGTTAGTCCGATGCTATCCCGGACAGCAACCCAAGCTCCAAGTGCAGACGAGAACTGACGGAGTGAAAGAAGGAATCTTGACCTGCGGAAGCTAAGAAGACGTGAATTCGATGAAGCCTTTCGCTGCGGTTGCAAATCCGGGTTGCCCCCTAAATCCCCCAAAATTGGGGGACTTTGAACCTAAAGTCTGGGCTTGAAGTCCCCCAGAATTTGGGGATTTAGGGGGCTGAAGCGCTGAAGAACGAAGCGAAAAAACTCATCGAACTGACGTTAAGAGGGGTTCTGAAAAAGAGTCGTTATCGCATTCACTCACCTCGAAATTTATTTCGGGGTGGGAAAATCTGAACGAAGAAGACACCAAGGGCTTCTCAGACATCCTTTCAAGGGGTTGTGAGTAGTTTGTAAGTGCCGCTATCAACCAGAATGAAAATTCCTAACCCGATGAGCACAAACGGAACGATCGCCGAGCCATAACGAGTCAACACACGAGCGACGATCGGGTGACGAGCGAGTTGATACGCCACATAACACCACACTCCCACCATCACAAAGAAAATACTGAGAATGACTCCGAGACTGGCGGCATTGCTGGTAGCAAACAACGGCACATAAATTCCGATGTTGTCGCCACCATTGGCGATCGTCACTGCCGCCACCTGGTAAGTTTGAGGAGCCAACAACCCTAACGCCGACAAAATTGGCAGCTTAATCTTTGACTCCTTGAAGTCATTTGAGATCGTCTGAACCTGATCGTCTGCTTCTCGGTGAATCAGGTGATAAAGCCCGATCGCGATGGGTAACAATCCGAGCAACCCAATCCAAGTTTTGGGCACCATCAAGCCTCCAAAAAAACCGGGCAAACTTGCGAGAATCAAAGCGCCAAAGCCTAAATATTGGCCCGCCACAATATGCTTGGGATGAAAGGCTGCATTGGTCTGGGCAAAAAACAGCATCAAGATCACAATGTCATCTAAGTTGGTAGCAATAAAGGCAGTGACTCCAGCAAGGAGGGCACTGATAAACCCACTCATCACATCGCACATTAAAAGGATAGATTCATTAACTCATAAAATTTCCTGCGTGCAGTTCACGAGTTAGGTCTGCACGCTGCCATCGGGTAACGTTGCGCCTTGCAAAATTGCTCCATTCAACAGAGCGCTGCTGAGTTCTGCCCCCGCTAAATTCGCTCCTGCTAAATTTGCCTCGCGCAAATCTGCCCGACCCAAGTAAGCTTTGATCAAAAGAGCGTCTACCAATGTTGCATGACGAAGATTTGCGTGATTAAATTCGGCACGATTGAGGCGCGATCGCGTCAAATTTGCCCGTTGAAAATTAGTTTTGTGCAGTTTCGCATCACTCAGCGTGGCATCTCTCAAATCAGCGTCTGCTAAATTTGCCTCGTTTAACTGGGCGCGGTTGAGCTTGCAGTTGCGTAATATGGCTCGGCTAAGATTTGCCTCCGTTAAATTTGCGTCGGTTAAAAATGTCCCGTTGAGAATTGCATCGGTTAAGTTGGCTTCAGTGAGGTCTGCGTTTCGGAGGGTGGCTTCACTGAGATTTGCGCCGATTAGGTTCGATCGACTCAGGTCAGCCCCCGATAAATTCGCCCCGCGCAAGTCAGCACCTCGCAGATCGGCACCGCGTAGGTTTGCGCCTTTATAAGCACGTTTTTCTTCTCGCAGGTTTGCCCCGCGCAAGCAAGCACCCCGGAGATCTGCGCCACTAAAATTTACGTTTCGCAGATCGGCATCTCTAAAATTGGCATCTACCAAGGTTGCTAAACTCAGGTCGGCACCTCGCAAATCAGCTCCATAGAGAATCGCTCCGTGCAGATCGGCATCGCACAAATTTGCGTTGAGTAAGTCGGCTTGACTGAGATTTGCACCGCACAGTTTAGTGCCTTTGAGGTTGGCGTGGGTGAGGTTCGATCGATTCAAATAAGCCAAAATTAGAATCGAGTGATGCAGATCAGCATGGGCTAAATTTGCGCCAATTAAATCTGCTCCCATTAAATTAATTCCACTCAGGTTTGCCCTCGTGAAATTCATCTCTCCCGATTCATAGCGCTCTAATACGTCTTGACCATTCATAACTTTCTATTTTCGATCCCTGAGATCAATTTCGCTACAGGAGCGATCAAAACTTGCGTCGAGTCTGCCCGTGTGACATCGGCAGCACTGATTTCTAAGTCTTGCTGTTGCTGTTGAAGTTCGGCATACCCCGGTTTCACGCTTTTGAGAATCACGCTGGCGACTGCGAGATATTCTTCTGGCTGGTTTAACTGGTGTGCCATTTCTTCTAGCTTTAACTGCAACGCTTCTAGAGAGCTACACACGGTTGTGACACTGCGAAGCAACCCCTCTAGGCTATAGAGTTTTAGATTTGACCAATCCTGTTCTTTGCCCGTGAATGGATAGTAAACCAGAGAAAACAGCAGAATTTTTGCCCGAAGTGGATTGGCAAACTTGATGATCTCTAGCCGTATGTCAAAGAGACTGAGCGCAGGATCTGCGGTTTGGCAAATCGGCTGATTTAGCGCCTGAGAAGTTAGAACGCCTGCCGCCTCTTGAAGGGGAACCCCATCTTCTTGAACATATAACTTGCCCATTTCTCGCAAAATCATATTGGCGATCGCGGCATATTCGATCGGCTTGTTGAGACTTTTGACGATCGCCGCCAATCCGATTTGTAGGCTTTCGATCGTCGGATATTGATGGGCTAATTCGCTGATTAGTTTTTTGATTTCTGCCTGCTCAACTTTAATCGGGTCGGTCTCCCAATATTTGAGAGCCGCGCAAATCATCAGTTTTTTGATGCGGCTAGAAGAATTTGCTGCTTGCTCTAAAGCTTGTGTAATTTGTGTTTGTAACTCGCCGCCAATGCCATCGAGCGGATTGGTGCTGATCGGGGTTTTCTCGATCGCAGGTGCAGTTCTATATAACGCTGCCAGATTTTCTATAATCGTGTTCGCGACTTGAAGATATTCTTCTTGTTTGCTAAGAGTGCCAACCAGAAGTTTTAGTTTATATTGCAGACGCTCCAACGTGGGATTGAGATAGCGCAACTCCTGCACTAGGCTTTGCAAGCTGATAACACTAAGGCGATTGAGATCATTCTCCCACCAGTTTTTGCAGGCGTATAAAATCAGCTTTTTAATTCGGACAGCATTTGCATCCTGTTCTAGCTGACACACGATCGGAGTGTATTGATCCGCCATTAGTCAGAGTTGGTGTTAGGTGTGTGCTTAGGATGCCCTGCTATAAAGCACTTTGCACAGGAGACTGCTTTTTCCTAATTATTCTTCTGGAGGCTGATTGAGCGTTTTCGGTTCAGGCGGTTGAGTAGTTTCTAGCGGCTCTTCTTGAGGGGTTTGCATCGAGAGTTCTAGCAACTCTTCTGCCTTGGGTTGGCGAGATTCTGGCAATTGCAGTCCGCTCTGAGTTGGGGCTAGAGACTGAAGCTCTTGCTGAAGTTCTGGCAATGCGACCAATTCTTTTTCGGTTTCTTTGAGTTCGATCGGGAGGCGCAATGGCTGCAACTCTTCGATCCAGCAGCTTGCGAGCGGCAGGGTTTGATCTAAATCTTCGAGGGCACGAGGGATCACCATTACAGAGTGAAGTTCGCCAATGCGCTCGGCTTCTTGCATTCCCACATCGATCGCCATCGCGACGTTTGCGATCGTGCCGCGAATAATTGCGGTGCAAAGCCCTGACCCGATCGTTTCATAGGCCGTTAACGTCACATCTGCCGATTTGAGCATTGCATCCGCCGCGCCGACCATTGCCGGAAATCCGCGAGTTTCGAGCAAGCCGACCGCCTGATTGCGAAAAGGATTGCCGTGTCTGCCTTTGGCGAGTTCTGCGAGTTTGGTGCCGATCGGCAAGACCGCTTCTAAGTTTGCCATCGGGCGAGGCACGACCAGGGTAGAAACCTTCTGCCCAAACTGAGCAGCGAGATCGATTCCTTCCTGGACTGCCAATCGCACATCTGAAATTCCGCCCCGCACGACAGCGGTGCAAAAGCCCCCACCCGTTTTTTCGTAACCCACCAGCGTCACGTCTGATGACTTGAGCATCATGTCAGCAATGCCCACGATCGCCGGAAAGCTTTCGGTAGAGACAAGACCTAAGGCAGTATCAGTAAATCTGTCTAGACGATTCATCAGCGAAGGGGTGACAGGGCAGTTCTTATAACTTCAATCTTAACGGGTCTGTAAAGTTCTTCAGTCCTGGTTTTTTCTGCTGATAAATACAGATGGGCGATCGCCCGATCGTCCTTAAGAATTTCCGTTCGGAGAATGCCCATTGTCAGGCGCGTTGTAATTTTGTTGATTTTGAGGAAACAGCTTGACGAGAAGATTATTAACGTAAGACTGCCCATAAACACTAGCAATCACCACAGGGTTTGGTTCGGGTAATGAATGTTCGGGTGACGGATCTTCGGGTAGAACTTCCGCTTCAGAAGGTGTTTGAGGATCAGCCCACGGGTCTGGAGGCGCTTCGGACACAGGAGTAGATTGAATTGGGGCAGATTCGAGTGCTTCTAAAGGACGGCTGCGATCGCCCACCAGAGAACCCGGTGCCACCAGTGCCCCCCCTTCAACAGCACTCTCTAAAATCGTTGCTGCTGACCCAATGCAAGCCCGATCGCCGATGGTGACCTGACCCACCAGCAAAACCCCCGCGCCAATGCTGGCACCTGCTCCGACTTTCAGCGTACCTTCATGGACGTGCAGCACTGAGCCAACGCCAATGCAGGCTCCAGCACCAATAATGATCTTGCTGCCCGGATCTGCTTGCAGCAGAACCCCCGGCGCGATCGCGACCCCTTCGTGAATGGTGACATCGCCACTCACCAGATAATGGGTGGTGTCGATCGGACATAGTTGCAGAGGCAAAGGATACATCGTTCAAGAGTTTTGAATTCTGAGTTCTGAATTGATTACCAACTCAAAACTCAAAACTAGTTACTTTCCAGCTTTTTGAATGACCATCTCAATGATGCGACGTTTTGCCTTCAGATCGGTGCCGATCAAGCGTACATATTGGCCCGCATAGTCAGACAAAGCAGATTCAAGAGCCGTGATCGCCTGAGATTCAGAGTTTGCTTGAATCGAAGCCCCAGTCTGCCAAGCGCCACCTTTGTAGCGACGGACATCTGCATACTCTAAGCCAATTCGAGCGCCTTGACGCACTAGCTGACGCACCTGATCAAGCGCTTCACTACTGAGCTTTTGACTCCCTGAAGCTGAACGTGCCGAGGAGGAACTCGTTGAAGCGGGTGGAGCATAAACCGGAGGATCTAAAACTAGAGAGGTTTCAGGTGTTTTACCAGGACGGTGAATGACGGTTTCTAAAACTCGCTTCTTCGCAGTTGTATCGACACCAACCAGGCGCACATAGTGACTGCTGTGGTCTGCGATAAAAGATTCTAGAGCCGCGATCGCTTCCCCTTCTGATCTCGTATGGATCAAAGGCGCACTGCTCCAAGAATTGATCTTGAATCGTCGCTCATCGGCAAACTCTAGACCGATCGCCGCGCCTTGCGACAACAGTTGACGCACCTGCTCGGCAACACTGCCATCAGTGCGGACTGCACTGTGACTCGGAGCCGCTCCACCGTTGGAAGTAGGTCTCACAGTCGGATTAGAGATATGTTGCTTGCTGGAGGGACGTTGGACGATCGATTCTAAAACTCGCTGCTTTGCTTTGGGGTCGATGCCGATGATCCGCACATATTCACCTGCATGATCTGTCATGCACGCTTGCACTTCAGCCAAAATTCCAGACTCGTTGTTCGCCTGAACCGAAGCGCTTTTCCAAGAGCTTGTTTGGAACCGACGCTCGTCAGCAAACTCGATCCCAATCCGTCCGCCTTTGCTTAAAACTTGACGAATTTGAGCAACGACAGAACCTTCGATCGAGCCACTAGCCGCCGCATGACCGTTTCCGTTGCCACTACTAGAAGCATAAGACGGTGCCGAATAGCTGCTAGACGAACCGTTTGAAAGCTTTGTCGGTGCCGCACCTGGACGCTGAATTATTGTTTCCAGCACCCGCTTTTTAGCTTTTGTGTCAATGCCAATTAGCCGCACATAGTCGCCGCTATGCTCTTGCATACACGAGTCGAGCGCAGCCAGCACTTCAGATTCTCGATTTGACTGAATGGTCGCACAACTTTTCCAAGAACTGATCTTGAAGCGTCGCTCATCGGCGTGTTCGGTGCCAATTCGATAACCTTGAGCCAGCAGTTGACGCACATGCTCAATCACGCCGCCATTGCCCGAACCATTGGCAGAGCGGCTAGAAACATTTGAAGTGGGTTGATTCATTTTAGGGTTAGCCATCTCATTTCTGATTGGGGCAATACAAGCGATATTGTCAGCGCAGCGATAGCCCGATCGCAGCGCATCGTTGATATGAATAATGTGCGACGCAAACTTCACGTCGGCTTCTAGCACGTTGGGTAAACGATCGGCCTGCTGCTGATTGGTGATGATCGCTCCAGAAGGCACATACTTTCCAGGAGGAATTTCTACATCTTGAACCAGCGCGTGCATCATGATAATGCTGCCGTTGCCAACCCGTGCGTTAAACACCGTCGATCGAAATCCAATAAAACAATCGTCGCCCACATAAGCGGGCCCGTGAATCAGCGCCATGTGAGTGAGCGAAGAACGGCTTCCCACCCAAATTGAATAGGAATCACCATCATCACCCGCAACTCTGCCCTGTTCTAGCCCGTGCATGACGACTCCATCCTGAATATTGGTGTCATCACCAATGTAGAACGGATGCCCTTCATCGGCGCGAATCGAGGTGCCCGGCGCAATCATCACATTTTCGCCCACTCTCACGTCTCCAATGATGTTAGAGAACGAGTGAACGTAGGCGGTATGGTGAATGTCGGGTTCGGCGAGACTCTTTGACCAAGGCGTGGGTGGAGCCGCAAAACTACGGACTACCATAAAAAATTCTCCTAGCTGACCGCGCATTGTAAAGCTCGACTGCACACATCGCAAGGATGATGACTCGATCGTAACTTTTTGCGCCTATTCAATCACTTTGCTGAACTGACTAGCCGTAGCGCAGTACACCGTTATCAATTGCGTAATGGGTTAAGCTCTGCCCAACCCATTACGCAATTAGGTGCCCGATCGCTAATATTGCGTCCCTTTGCTGTAGAGCGATCGATTGTCAACACTTACCGTGTCAATAATTCCAATCACTGCCGCATCGACAGGGCGCTGTTCACTTCCGGGAACTTGACGGGCAGCACTGCCACGGCTAACCAGAACCCATTCATCGATCCCTGCCCCAACATTGTCAGCCGCCACCTCGTAATGAGGGAGTGGCTGCCCTGCGTCATCTAAAAATTGTAGAAGCAGAAACTTCACACCTCTTAGACTCGGCTCTTTTTGGGTGCTGACAACGGTGCCGCGAACTCTAGCAATTTGCATCAGGCGTTATGGACGGTTAAGAGGGCGGATGCCGCTCACGCTTTCACGGAATGGCTCAACTGCCTCGGTGTATCGAATGGGCAGCACATACTCCAGGTTTTCGTGAGGACGAGCGATGATGTGGGTAGACAGTACTTGCCCGCCGTTGACGCGCTTGACGTTTTCGATGCCAGCCGCAACTGATGCCTGAACTTCAGACACATCGCCCCGCACGATCACCGTAACGCGACCACTCCCAATTTTCTCATAACCCACCAACGTCACACGAGCGGCTTTCACCATCGCGTCTGCGGCTTCTACCACGGCGGGGAAACCCAGAGTTTCAATCATGCCAACTGCAATAGCCATCGTTAAATTCTCCCTTCCAATCAAATTCTAGACACAACAAAATCAGTTAACTAGCAAATTGCCATTAACTTCGGAACTGCTCAACCGCTTCGGTGTAGCGAATGGGCAGCACATACTCTAAGTTTCCGTCAGGACGAGCGATGACGTGAGTAGACACTACTTGTCCGCCGTTCACCCGCTTAACAGATTCAAGCCCAGCCGCGATCGAGGCTTGCACCTCGGACACGTCTCCGCGAATGATCACGGTCACGCGACCGCTACCAATCTTTTCGTAGCCAACCAGGGTGACACGAGCAGCTTTCACCATTGCGTCTGCGGCTTCCACCACAGCCGGAAAACCCAGTGTCTCAATCATTCCCACAGCGATCGGCATTCTTGATCTCCTGATAAGTGAAACTAATTGCAACAACCCTAAGCAAAAATGTTGACGAGATAACCCATCTTGTCAAGCTTCATCAAGGCTTTTCAACCGTACTCTCTATTCAGAATAAGCGGGTTGTTGACGCTTGACAATATAATACTTGATGATAGTTACAAATTTTAGACATAAGCTCGACTAATCTTTCGTGCTGCGATCCCCAGTTATCAGCTCCTGCCCACAGGGAGATGGTGAAGATTGCCTTAAGATTTCGCCTTCAGAATCATAGACTCTTTTCAACACTATTTATAGAAAACTTTCTTGTACATAAGTCATGTTTATCTATAAAAGTTAGCTTTTCTATACCATTGGCTCTCTCTGTATAGATCGCATTGTACTTTTAAGGACGTTAAGCGTTAAGCTGAATTTCACGAGGAAAGTTGTTCTAATTTTTTAACAATCATCAAAATTGGTGAAGTTTCCCAACCGAGCAAATTTGCTTTGGGGGGTGTTTTTGGTAAGTTTTTGAGTAAAGGCAGGTTCGATGCAGCAGTTTCTCATTGATACAAGTTGGTGGGTGCCTTGTTATGGGTTGCTGGGCGCGATCCTGTCTTTACCTTGGGCAACGGGGCTGATTCGGCGCACGGGCCCTCGACCTGCCGCTTATCTCAATATTTTCACAACGTTTTTGGCCTGCATCCACGGCTGGGCGCTGTTTAATGCCACTTGGGGGCAGGAGTCACACGAGCTAGTCATTCACTGGTTACAAGCAGCAGATCTCGATCTGTCGATCGCTCTAGACATTTCCTCAACGAGCGTCGGCGCGATGGAGGTGATCACAGGCTTGAGTTTGCTGGCGCAGGTTTTTGCGCTGGGCTATATGGAGAAAGACTGGGCATTAGCTCGATTTTTTGCCTTGATGGGTTTTTTTGAAGCGGCGATGAGCGGTTTAGCGTTGAGCAATTCTCTGTTTCTCACTTATGCTCTACTGGAGATCTTGACCCTCTCAACCTATTTGCTAGTCGGTTTCTGGTATGCCCAACCGCTCGTTGTGACCGCCGCACGAGATGCATTCTTGACCAAGCGCGTCGGCGATGTGCTTCTGCTGATGGGCGTTGTGGCGCTCTCGACCCTATCGGGCAGTTTAAATTTTCCTGACCTATATGAGTGGGCAGAGACGGCTGAACTGTCTCCCACGGTGTCTGCTCTGCTGGGTTTGGCGTTGATTGCGGGCCCGATCGGCAAGTGCGCCCAGTTTCCGCTGCACTTATGGCTTGATGAAGCGATGGAGGGCCCGAATCCCGCTTCGATTTTAAGAAATTCGGTAGTGGTGGGCTGTGGTGCCTACGTTTTGATTAAACTTCAGCCAATTTTGATCTTATCTCCGGTGGCTTCAACGGCTTTGGTTGCTTTGGGTGCGGCTACCGCGATCGGGGCTTCTCTGGTGGCGATCGCCCAAATCGACATCAAGCGCGCCTTAGCTCACTCCACGAGCGCTTATTTAGGGTTGGTGTTTGCTGCGGTCGGAGTGAACTGGACAGGCTTTGCATTAGCGTTGCTGTTTGCTCACGCGGTCTCGAAAGCATTGCTGTTCATGAGTACGGGATCGATTATTGCCACGACTAGTTGCCAAGATATTACTGAAATGGGTGGCTTGTGGTCACGAATGCCAGCGACCACCAGCGCTTTTCTAGTCGGTTCTGCGGGTCTGGTCGGAATTCTGCCTCTAGGCGGTTTTTGGGCTTTTCAAAGAGGAGTGGATGATTTTTGGTACGGTCAGCCGTGGCTGGTAGCAGTCATTCTGATCGTGAATGCGCTGACGGTTTTTAACCTGACTCGTGTCTACCGTTTGGTCTTTCTCGGTCAGCCAATGCCCAAGACGCGCCGCGCTCCAGAAGTGCCTTGGACGATGGCGGTGCCGATGGTGACGCTGACAATTTTTACGCTCACCGTTCCCCTGATTATGCAAACGCTGTCAGTGCTTCCTAGTTGGCGATATCTCAACTGGCAAGGCTCTCTGATGATTATTGGGTCGGGGTTGACGGGGCTAATTGCTGGATCGCTCGTGGCGTTTAACCACAATTGGTCTAGACCGATTCAAGCGCCTCTACGATTTATGCAAGATTTTTTAGCTTACGACTTATATGTCGATCGCCTCTATCGATTTACGGTGGTCTTTGTCGTCAGCACGGTTTCTCGATTTAGTGCCTGGTTCGATCGATACATTGTGGATGGGTTCGTGAATTTTGTAGGATTGGCTTCTATTTTTAGCGGAGAAAGCCTGAAATATAGTGTTTCGGGTCAGTCTCAAGCTTACATGCTGACCATTTTGCTGGGTGTGGGTCTATTAGGAATCGTGCTTACCTGGTCGATGTGGGAATCCGTTTTAGGGGTGTTCTTTTGACCGAAGCTCCCACAGCTTAAACCTCAAAATTCAAACTTTTATATCTTCGATTGACCTATGCTTAGTGCTTTAATTTGGATACCTGTAGTGGGAGCCTTGCTCATTGCGGTGTTGCCTGCCACGGTCGCGGCAAGTCGAGTCCGTCAGGTGGCGATCGCCTGGAGTGCGATCGTGCTGGCGGTGACGATCGCGATCGCCACTCAATTTGATGCGCTTAATATTGGAATGCAGTTTCAGGAAAGCATTCCCTGGCTCGACTCATTGGGGTTGAGCTATCGTCTAGGCGTGGACGGATTATCATTTCCACTGTTGGCGCTGAGTAATTTATTGACCCTAATCGCAATCTACTGTAGCGATACTTCTGTTCAGCGTCCCAGGTTCTATTATGCGTTGATTCTCCTGTTAAACATGGGAGTTGCAGGCGCGTTTTTAGCCCAAAACTTACTGTTATTCTTCCTGTTCTATGAGCTTGAACTGATTCCTCTCTATCTGCTGATCGGAATTTGGGGTGGCGCAAAACGGGGATATGCTGCGACTAAGTTTTTAATTTACACCGCTCTTTCAGGCGTTCTAATTCTGGCAGCTTTCTTAGGATTAACCTGGTTAGGTGGAGCAACTTCTTTTGAGTTTGATCCGCTGTTGTCTCAAACGTTGCCGCTCACGACTCAAATCGTGTTGCTCGGCGCAATCTTAATCGGGTTTGGAATTAAGATTCCGCTATTTCCGTTGCACACTTGGTTGCCCGATGCTCACGTTGAAGCCTCTACGCCGATTTCTGTTTTGTTGGCGGGTGTGTTGCTAAAGCTGGGAACTTATGGGTTAATCAGATTTGGATTGCAGCTATTTCCTGAAGCGTGGGCGGTACTGGCTCCCTGGCTGGCAACTTGGGCAGTCGTGAGCGTTTTGTTTGGGGCGTTTACCGCGATCGCCCAGACCGACATGAAAAAAATGGTGGCATATAGCTCGATCGCGCACATGGGCTACATTCTTTTAGCGGCGGCGGCAGCAACTCCGCTCAGTCTGCTAGGAACGGTCTTTCAGATGGTGAGTCACGGTCTGATTTCAGCGATGTTATTTGCATTGGTGGGCGTGGTTTATAAAAAGACCGGAACTCGTGACATCACCATTTTGCAAGGATTGCTTAACCCAGAACGAGGATTGCCGATTATTGGCAGTTTAATGGTCGTCGGCGTGATGGCAAGTGCCGGAATTCCCGGTATGGTGGGCTTTATTTCAGAGTTTCTAATTTTTAGAGGTAGTTTTCCGGTGTTCCCCGTCCAGACATTGCTGTCGATGATCGGAACGGGACTCACGGCAGTTTATTTTCTGCTGTTGGTCAACCGGACTTTTTTTGGTCGCCTCCCTGAGCAGTTTGAAAACCTTCCAAAAGTGCCCTGGTCAGAGCGGGCACCTGGTTTTGTGCTTGCAGTTTTGATCGTTATTTTGGGCTTACAACCTAGTTGGGTGGTGCGCTGGACTGAAACGACCACAACGGCAATGCTGATTGATTTTCCAACCATTGCCGCTAAGACGTTAAAGTCTCCAAGTCCGGCTGGAATACTCGCGAATGAGCAATTTATCATTCACAATTAGTCTCTTTTACTCTCCATCAGACGCTTATGGTTACTACTCCGCTCAAGCCTTCAAATCATCCGTTAGCCGACATTATTGATCGCCTGGAAGCGGGCGGTGCTCTGCTACCCGACTCTGAAGATAACCTGCTCGAAGTGGTTGGCGTTCTCAAGAGTTATGGGGTTGTGTTAGATGCTTACTGGCGCAATCTCATTTACATTTCAGAACACCAGTTTTTAGAGTTATTTCCGTTTTTCAAATACTTTGACGGAGATGTTTCATTTAACAAGTTGCTCAAACATTGGTGGCACGATCGCTTTAACTACGAGTTTGCTGAGTATTGCATGAAAGCAATGTTTTGGCACGGTGGCGGCGGCTTAGACACCTATCTCGATTCGCCAGAGTTTTTAGAACTCGTGCAAAAAGCGACTAATGAAAAGTTAAAAAACAACTTACCAATTAAGGGACTCGCAAAGGTATTTCCTGACTTTTTGCCAGAGCAAGTGCGTCAGTTGTGCTACTACAGTGCGCTGGGGCAGTTTTGGAAGGTCATGAGCAAAATGTTTTTAGACCTGTCCGACTCCTACGACCAGGGAACCATTCGATCGATTCCTGATGTGGTTGAGTTTATCCGAGCCGCATTGGTGGCTGCCGCAAACGAACCGATTACCTATGCGGTGGAGATCGGCGATCGCACCTATGATCTGATTCCTAAATCCGCAGGGTTGACATTTTTGATGGATACGGGAGTTCCTTATATCAACGCGGTGTTTTTTCGATCGTTTCCGTTCATGGGCACCGTTTCTTATAATGCCCAAGCCCGCCAGATTTCGTCTGATCAAGAGCGTTTTAACTATGGCGCACTTTACGCAGACCCGTTGCCAGTTGGCGGTGCAGGCATTCCACCCACTCTATTGATGCAAGATCTAAGGCACAATCTGCCGCCCTATCTGCATGAGTTATATCAGCGATCGCTCCGCGGTGAAGAAGATCTGCGAGTCAGAATTTGCGTCAGCTTTCAAAAGTCGATGTTTTGCGTAACTACGGCTGCGATGTTGGGGTTGATGCCTCATGCGATCGATACGATCGATGCCAAAGAGCAGCAAATTAATCGCAAGTATCTTGAAGGCTGGATGGATCGATTGATTGGCTCCCGCTTGCCAAATGTTCAAGTTTGTGATGTTTAGGAACGTGAATTTATTAAAGTGCAACTGCTCGGATTCAACTAGATCGGATACAAGTTCGTTAATTGCTCCGTTTGAGTCGGCTTGTGCCCCCTAAATCCCCCATTCTGGGGGACTTTGAAACCGGGAATCTTGGCTCAAAGTCCTTCACTTGTGGAAGATTTAGGGGGCGAAGATCTCAGCCATGACGAATCAAGAGATTTGATTACAAGTTTTACAGGTTATTTAATCCACGATCCTTAGCATAGACTTTGGCGGGAATGGAGCTAAAGCCTACTAATCAGAAAGTCAGAAAAGAAAATTCCAATGTTTGAATTTCAACATTGAGTGGTTAAATTCTTGTAACTCAAAATTCATCACTCAATCCTTCTCCGGTGTTCATGGGCGAAGTCACCCTTTTAAGCTTTTTGATTGGCAGTCTGGGTTTACAAGCAGTGGTCGCAGGTGGGTGGCTGCGCTGGCAACAGTGGCGCATTGGGCAAGCGTGTGAAGAGGAGGAAGAAACTTTGACCCCTTATGATTCAAAAGACACCGTGCAGTCAACTTCTGCTCAAGCCAAAAATGGCACGAGCAAGCCGCCTAAAGATCCGCGACTGGTGGGCTGGGAGTTTAAGATTGTGCGATCGAGCCGTGATCTGTTTCGTGACCCTCAGATTTTTGAGCGCGTCTGTGCAGAAGAGTCGCAAGCTGGCTGGATTTTGTTAGAAAAACTCGACGATCGCCGGATTCGATTTAAACGCCCGATCGCGCTGCGTGAAATTCTCAATTCTGAAATGTTGACGATCGACCCTTATCGGAGTCACTACGGCTCGTCGGCAAATCCAGGTCTTTGGGTGGCCGCGATCGTCAGTCTTGTGCTGCTGATTCTGCCTGCATATTTAGGATTCATGCTCGTGTCAATCACTTTCAATAAACCTGACCCTTCTGCGGTGCCTCAAGGCTCACCCCTCCTTAAACCTGAGTAATGGTTTCAATCTTTTTGATGGGCCAAGTCTCGAATTAGCGACAGTTTGGACTGAATGTAGCTGCTGAGAATCGTGATTTCTTCAGGGTTTAGAGGTTGCTGAATTCTAAACTGGCGCAATAGCCACTGCACTAGACTAGCGTCGTCTAGATTGAGCAGTAGCGCCACCTGAGTCGCGTCTACCAAAGACCATAGCTGACGAAGCATTAAAGGAGTCATGTAACCGCGCGCCCGATCGAGAGAGTGTCTTTAGCCTCAACCATACTGAATCGCGCCGTACTTAAACTCAGAACACACAAGACGATATAAGAGTTACAAAAAGCTAATTAAGCGATCCATAACTTTATCAGGGCTAATCATGCGATAGGTGTAAGCTGACTGAGACGATCGCTCCTCCACGGCGTATAGTGAATAGTCTAGAGCCTGTCGATCGGTATGTATCTCAAGACGCTGCACCTCCGCAACTTTCGTAACTATCCCGATCAGCAGGTAGAGTTTTCGGCAGCCAAAACGATTTTGGTGGGCAACAACGCCCAGGGCAAATCAAACTTGCTCGAAGCTGTGGAGTTGATGTCTTCGCTGCGATCGCACCGTACCTCCCGCGATCGAGATTTGATTTTAGATGGAGAAGCGATCGCCCAAATTTCTGGACACTTGCAAAAAGACATGGGCGAAGTCGATTTGTCGATGACCCTTCGCCAAAATGGTCGCCGCAGTGTGGGCTTAAATGGGCTAAATCTTCGTCGTCAGCTAGACTTTCTGGGCACCCTCAACATGGTGCAATTTTCTAGTTTAGATCTCGATTTAGTGAGAGGCGGGCCCGAACAGCGTCGTCATTGGCTCGATGCTCTGCTTGTGCAGCTTGAGCCGATTTATGCCTCCGTGCTTCAGCAATATAATCAGATTCTTCGTCAGCGCAACGCACTTTTAAAAAGCATTCAAAAATCAGATCTTAACCGTCAAAATTTATTCAATAGTCAAGCGTTAGAGATTGAATCTCAGTCTTTAAACCCATCAGAGTTGTCTTTGTGGGATGCTCAATTGGCGATCGCGGGTTCTCGTGTAATTCGTCGTCGTGCCAGAGTTTTGCAGCGTCTCATCCCATTTGCTCAATCGTGGCATCAAACGATTAGCGGCAGCACCGAAGCGTTAGAGATTCGCTATGCGCCCAATGTAGAACTCATTGACGATAATCCCGAAGCGTTGCAGAAAGCATTTTTAGAGAAGATTCAGCAACGCGCGATCGTCGAGCGACATCAAGGAACGACGATCGTTGGGCCGCATCGCGATGAAGTTGAATTCACGATTAACAATACTCCCGCTCGTCAATATGGTTCTCAAGGACAGCAGCGTACTTTAGTACTCGCCCTCAAACTTGCCGAACTCAAATTGATCGAAGATGTTATTGGTGAACCGCCTCTACTGCTTTTAGATGATGTGTTAGCAGAACTCGATCTAAGTCGGCAAAATCAACTTTTAGATGCCATTCAAGATCGCTTTCAAACGTTGATTACGACCACTCATTTAGGCTCTTTTGATGCTCAATGGATTAACGCCTCACAAATTCTAGAAGTCAAAGCAGGACAATTAGTAGAGCAGGAAATATTTTGACGAGGAGCAGGTGGAGTAGCGGCTGAAGGACTACATTGCCACGTCAGTAGACCTCCTGCATGAATCCGGGAAAGCCCCCTAAAACCCCCAATTCTGGGGGACTTTGAACTCCGGTTTCCCTAGAATTGGGGGTTATGGGGCGAGTCAGGGTGGTTTACGTCGAGAGTTTTATTCGTGCAAGGAGGTCTATTAGGTAATCGACGGCTCCCCAACGCCCAACTTCCTAGAGTTGAATGGTGATTTTGTTGTGCAACTCCTCCACTTGAATCAGTGAACCATTGCCGATCTCAATGTTGAACTTCACTAAAGAACGTTCAACTTGATATCCCGGCAACACTCGAACAATTTGATATTCAGTCATCAAATCACTGGTGCCATCCCATTTGAACAATGCCAGTTGATTGGATGCAATCTCACTCAGTTGTGAAACAAACTCTTCAATGCTGTCGCTAACATTCACGAGAATGCCAGACGAAAGGAAGATATAACGCTCTTGCAAATCCAAAGTCACACTAACCCGATACCGTTTTTCGGTTGAGCATCGCAACTCAACGGTGAACGAAATCGAGCCAGGAACGATCGTCCTAACTCCCATATTATTTTGTCCTCTCGGTTAATTCAAAGAGGACAAGAATGCTGATTTCTCAGACATCCTGGGGTAAAAAACGTATGCAGGATCTTGATTCCAGCCTTTCAAGATCCCATAGCAAAGCTGACGGTGTACAATCATGAACGCCTCCTGAGTTAATGGTACTAACTAGGGATGGAAGTCCTCGGAGTCTGATTTCCCAGATCAGGCTGCGGGGCACAACTTCATCACTGCGGTGTATTGTACAAGAGTTTTTTGCTTTTTGGAATGCTGAATTTTTGAGAGGGTGCGATCTTCTCCGATGTCGAATTCTAAAGACCTGATGGGCGTGTTGACTCGTTCTCGATCACAGTCAACCTAAGCATCAATTGGGCTTCTCACCCCACGTCCGCCTTATTCAAAACGTGAGTATAAATCATTGTAGTCTTGACATCCCGATGCCCTAGGAGTTCTTGAACCGTGCGAATGTCATAGCCATCTTCCAACAGATGCGTCGTTCAGTATAACTGCCGAAATAGGGGAATTATCCTGTGAAGATTCCGTATAGAACCTAGAAAAGCAGGAGTTATCCGGCTTCCACACGGCATAATTTTTTGTGAGGGGCATTTATCCTGTTTGTGAGAAGTTCAAACGGCAGAAATAATAGTTAGACGTGCGACTCGAAGTCGTTCGGGGGAGTTGGAAGGACTTCAAAAGCCCT